>JALSGU010000141.1 GCA_026982575.1 Paracoccaceae bacterium
TTGCTTAGGTGGCGCGACATTTGCGCGGTTGGCAGATTGCGCCATTTGTCACTGATTTCCTTTTCCTTGATCAGGGTGTTGCTGATACGGGCAAAAAGCGGCAGGTTTTTGGTAAATACTTTTGCCAGCGCCCGCGCACCTTTTTCACGTTGCCCGCGCTCGGTATCCGATAGCAGGTTCAGGGTGGCTTCAAGGCTGGTATCCACCCCGTCCACATCAAATGTCAGCCCTGCCATGGTTTCGTCAAACAAACGGTTCCACGCGGCGGCACCAACCACGGATTTATCATGCAGGAACTTTTCGAGTTCATCCGATAACTGGTATGGTTTCATGGCGCGAAGGCGATCAAGGATAGGCTTGTAACGGGCCAGATCAGCATTTTCTGCGATCATTCCGGCCAGCCTCTCATCGTCTATGCGGTTGATTTCCAAAGTATAAAACACCAGCGGGTTTGACAGGTCGGTGACAGCACCTTGCATGTCCGACATAAATTTGGCGCGGTTGGCATCGGTGGTATTCTGGTAATAACGCAACCCCGCAAAAGACATGATGCGGCCCATTTTACCCTCGATGATTTCATATCGTTTGATACAATTCAGAAAACCGCTGGCATCAATATCGTTCAGCTTGCCCTCATAATCGATGGCAAAACTGTCGGTCTCACTTTTCAACCAATCCAGATCAGCCTTAAGTTCAACGCTTTCTTCGCCCGGATACAGATCATCAAGGTTCCATTCCGGCAAATCCCCCAGATTGCTGCCCCCCGAGGGGTCTTTATTGTCAAATCGGCTGTCAGGCATCGGGGTTTTGAACATCGGTCTCTCCGGTTGGATTTCTGTAAATATATGGGGGCTTAAAGCCCAAGGTCAACGCAAACCGGAAAATGATCCGAGGCGGTCAACAAGGCGTTTTGCAGTTTTTTATTATCAAAGCATTCGGGGTCGTCAAACGGGTGGAAAACCCGCCATGTCGGGGCATGATCCGCCACCAGATCAGGCGATAGCATCACATAATCCAGCAAGGCATTCAGATAGCGTTTGTGTTCGCTGGAATAAAACCGCGCGGTGCTGACAGACCAGCCTTGGCGCGGGTCCAGCCAAATTTCGGCATTGGGGTCTTTTAGATGGGTTTCTGGTGTGTTCGCATCGCCCAGCACAATTTCAACGCTGGATTTTCCAAACAGTTTTTCATACCCGTCCAGCCCCGGCCCATCGTTCAGATCGCCCAGCACAATCATGCTGTCTCCGGCCATCAAATGGTCTTCGACCCGTTGGCGCAGCCAGATACATTGGGCCAGTTGTTTGCGGCGGTTGTTGATGGATATTCTGGTGGCTTCGCGGGGGTTTTTGGCGCCGCGCGGGGCCTTGGATTTGGCATGCACCCCGATCAGCCGGATGTTTTTGCCGCTGCCAAGATGGGTCAGGGCCAGTTCCAGCGGGGGTTTTGAAAATACATGCACATCTGGCTGGCCATCCACATCGACATCCAGCTTGAATTTACCGTCAAAGCGCGGCGCGCGAATAATGGTGCCACCATCTGAAACATCGCCTTTCGGGTCATGAAGGGCTTTCAGGATATCAGGGTCATACAGCAGCGAAATTTCCTGATCTGTATGGCTTTCAAACCCCGAAATTGCGCGGGACTGGCGCAGCCCGTAATGGCTGGCAAAATTTTGCAATGCCTGCACCGAAGATCGCTTAACATCGGTGTTGGGGGCCTCGATAATCATAATCGCATCAGCGTCGATTTTACGAAACACATCCGCCAGAGCATTGGCCTGATCAACGCGTTTTACATTATATCGTGCAGACCATTCAGCATCGGCCAGCAGTTGGTTTTTGCTGTCAAACAGGTTGGTGAACCATTCAATATTATAGGTGGCGATGCGCATTCAGGCGTTTTGCAATTCGCGCTGGCTGCGGATTTCTTCCCATGCGCGGTTGATATTGGCAAGACGGGTTGTGGCCAACGCCACAGCCTCGGCGGGCAGGCCGCGCGCGGTTAGCAAATCGGGATGGTTGGCTTTGACAAGGCTGCGCCAGTTGGCACGGATTTGATCAAGGCTGAAATCAGGGCCAACCCCCAGAACCGAATAAGGATCAGGTTTCAACCCCGGCACATAACGGGTGCGCAAACATTGAAAAATACTGTCCGGAACGCCGAATATTTGCGCGACGATGCCTAGAAATTCGTCTTCTTTTGGGTGGTAATTGCCATCAGCCATGGCAATATGAAACAGGCCTTCCAGAAGATCAGTCAGGAATTGCCGGTCATCGCGAAACATCTTTGCAACCTTGGCCGCATAGGTTTCAAACCCGGCCACATCCTGGCGCGCAAGGTTGAAAACCCGCGCGGCCTGAGCCTCGTCAGCCTCGGCGATTTGAAAAATCTGGCGAAATGCCACGACCTCGTCGCGGGTGACATGCCCGTCGGCCTTGGCCATTTTGGCACCCAGTGCAATCACGGCAATGGTAAACCCGACGCTGCGTTCGGGGGGGCTTGTCAGCTTGTCAAAAACAGCCGTCAGCCCCTCGCCCGAGGTGAGGGCGGCAATGGCTTCGGATATGCGGGTCCAGATTGACATGGGGCTATCCTAAAACAATTTCTGTTTGAACACGAGGCCGGAAATTTGACCGCTAAGCCAAGGGTATCGGTGTTGTAAGTCGCTGTCGAGTGTGATTGCATCCATTGAAACAAACCTCGATTCTTTGTGATCATTTTCGGAGATAATATATGACCCAATGGGATTTCTGGATAGACCGTGGCGGCACCTTTACCGATATTGTCGCGCGTGATCCGCAAGGCGCGCTGCATACGCGCAAATTGCTGTCGGAAAACCCCGAGCAATATGTCGATGCGGCCCTGCACGGCATTCGCGGTTTTTTGGGGCTGGGAATGGATGCACAAATTCCCGGCAATCTGGTGGCATCCGTAAAAATGGGCACCACGGTGGCGACCAATGCTTTGCTGGAGCGCAAGGGTGACCCTTTGGCGCTGGTAATAACCGCAGGGCTGCGCGACCAGTTGCGGCTGGCATATCAAGCGCGGCCAAGGATTTTCGACCGTGAATTGATCCGGCCAGAAATGCTGTATTCCGAGGTGATCGAGGCTCGCGAACGCGTGCGCGCCGACGGGACCATTGAGGCCCCTCTCGACGCGGCGCATCTTAGAGATGCGCTGGTGCCTGTGTTTGAGCGCGGCATCCGTGCGGTGGCGATTGTGTTTTGCCACGGCTATCGGCACCGCGAACACGAGGCGGCAGCAGCAGTAATTGCCCGCGAAATCGGCTTTAGCCAAGTATCTGTCAGCCATGAGGTCTCGCCGCTGATGAAAATGGTATCGCGCGGCGATACCACCGTGGTTGATGCCTATCTGACCCCGATTTTACGGCGCTATATTGACCGCGTGGCGGCGGCGTTTGATGGCGATATGGCGGGCAAACTGTTATTCATGCAAAGCAGCGGCGGTTTGACCGATGCGCTGAATTTTCAGGGCAAAGACGCGATATTATCCGGCCCTGCGGGGGGTGTTGTCGGCTGTGTCGGCACCAGCGAGATTGCCGGAAAAAGCAATGTGATCGGGTTTGATATGGGTGGCACATCCACCGATGTTTGCCATTTTGCCGGTGAATTCGAACGGGTGCTAAATACCGAAGTCGCGGGCGTGCGCATTACCGCGCCGATGATGAATATCCACACAGTGGCGGCGGGGGGCGGCAGCCTGCTAGCCTATGACGGCGCGCGCATGCGGGTGGGCCCAGAAAGCGCCGGTGCCAATCCCGGGCCGGTTTGTTACGGGCGTGGCGGCGCGCTGGCGGTTACGGATGCCAATGCAATGGTGGGCAAATTACGGCCTGAATTCTTTCCGGCAATTTTTGGGCCAAATGCCGATCAGCCGCTGGATATTGCCGCAACCCGCGCGGCTTTTGCGGATATTGCCGCCAAGGCAGGGCTGCAACCCGAAGAAATGGCCGATGGGTTCCTGCGCATTGCCGTTGAAAACATGGCCAATGCCATCAAGAAAATCAGCGTTCAGCGCGGCTATGATGTGACGGATTATTGCCTGACGGTGTTTGGCGGCGCGGGGGCGCAACATGCCTGTGCGATTGCTGACACGTTGGGCATGAAAACCTGCCTTATCCATCCGATGGCCTCGTTGTTGTCGGCCTATGGCATGGGGCTGGCCGATATTCGCGCCAGCCGTGCCGAGGCGATGGAGGCGGATTTATCGGATACCAGCCGTCTGAATGCAGCAGCGATTATTGACGGGCTAAACGTGCAGGTAATGGGAGAGGTCGAGACCCAAGGCGTGGCAGAGGCGGACATTAAAATGGTCAACACCCTGCACCTGAAGGTCAAAGGCACCGATACATCCTTGCCGATTGCTTTTGCGGACCAAGCCACAATGCGGGCCGAATTCAACACTGCACATAAGGCGCGGTTCGGGTTTTCGCCAAAATCCGATCTGGTGATCGAAAACGTAAGCGTTGAGGCGGTTGGCCAGTCAACCGACTTGTCCGAACCTGAATTACCCATGACCCGCCGCGCTGAAACTGCCTATGCCACCGCGCTGCAAGCGCCGGTTTATTATGCTGGCCAATGGCATGACAGCCGGTTTGTGCGGCGCGAGGATATGCAACCTGGCGATACATTAACCGGCCCTGCCGTGCTGGTCGAGCCCCATACAAGCATTGCGATTGAACCCGGCTGGCAGGCGCAAATTACAGCCCATAACCATGTGGAATTAACCCGCATTGTGGCGCGGGCCAGCGACCATGCCATTGGCACCAAAGCTGATCCTATCATGCTGGAAGTGTTCAATAATTTGTATATGTCGATTGCCGAACAAATGGGGGCGGTTCTGGAAAATACGGCCGCATCGATCACCATCAAGGAACGGCTTGATTTTTCTTGTGCGGTGTTTGACGGAATGGGCGATCTGATCGCCAATGCGCCGCATATGCCGGTGCATCTCGGGTCGATGGGCGCATCTGTTAAGGCGATTATTGCGCAGAATCCCGATATGAAGGATGGCGATGTCTATGTGTTGAACGCGCCCTATAATGGCGGCACACATCTGCCGGATATTACCGTGGTAACGCCGGTTTTTGATGATGATGGCACGATTTTATTTTATTCATCTGCGCGCGGTCACCATACCGATGTGGGCGGGTTAACGCCGGGATCCATGCCGCCCGACAGCCGCTCGATCCACGATGAGGGCGCGTTGATCGACAACTGGAAGCTGGTTGACCAAGGCTATTTCCGCGAAGAAGAAACCAAAGCATTGCTGACCAGCGCCAAATATCCGGCGCGCTCGCCCGATATCAACATTGCCGATCTGAAAGCGCAGGTGGCAAGTTGTGAAAAAGGCGCGCAGGAATTGCGCAAAATGGTGGCGCATTTCGGGTTGAAAACCGTGCAGGCCTATATGGGCCATGTGCAGGATAACGCTGAGGAATGCGTGCGGCGTGCGATCGAAACACTGAAAGACGCCGAATATACTTATCCAATGGACCCCGATTTTGACGGTAATCCGCGTGAGATCAAGGTAAGGATTTCGGTGGATAAAACCGCCCGCACCGCGACGATTGATTTCACCGGCACCACGGGGCAATTGGCCACCAATTACAACGCGCCCGAACCGGTAACGCGGGCCGCGGTGCTGTATGTTTTCCGGCTTTTGGTGGATGATAACATCCCCATGAACGAGGGCGTGATGAAGCCGCTAAATGTGGTATTGCCAAGCGGCACCATGTTGTCACCGCAATACCCCGCAGCGGTAATTGCCGGAAATGTTGAGACATCTCAAGCGGTTACATCGGCGTTATTGTTGGCGCTGGGGGTGCAGGCCGCATCGCAATCCACCATGAACAACACCACTTGGGGGAATGCAAAATACCAGTATTACGAAACCATTTGCGGCGGTTCCGGCGCTGGTTTGCGCCATGACGGCACCGGCCATAACGGCACCAGCGGCATTCACACCCACATGACCAATTCGCGCCTGACCGACCCCGAAGTGCTGGAATGGCGCTATCCGGTTTTGCTGGAGGAATTTTCGATCCGCAAGGGTTCCGGCGGCAAAGGTGAATTTACCGGCGGCGATGGCACCACACGGCGAATCCGGTTTCTGGAACCGATGACCGTGGCGGTGTTGTCGGGCCATCGGGTGACCCCGCCGCCGGGCCTGAACGGCGGCGCACCGGGCGGGCTGGGGCGCACGCGGATTGTTCGGGTTGATGGCAGCATTGAAGAACTGGCATCCGCCGATCAACGCGAAATGCAGGCGGGGGATGTTTACTGGCTGGAAACCCCGGGGGGTGGCGGGTTTAATTCCGGATAATTGAAAACACCAAAATCCGGATACAGACATTTCGCCGCCTTGCTCTTTTTGGTGCGGATGATTACCTGCAGCGCACCATAACAGGGGAAAATCATGGCATTTACTGATTCTGGCCAAGAACGCGATAAATCCAAATCGCTTGGGCCGTTGCGCGGGCTTTTGCCGTTTCTTTACCCTTACAAAAAGATGTTATGGGGCGCGTTGGCGGCGCTGGTTTCCACGGCTGGGTTATCCCTGATGCTGCCTTTGGCGGTGCGGGGTGTAATTGACGGGTTTTCAGCCGATTCCGTTCGCAATATCAATGATGTATTCCTGATGGCCATTGCCATTGCCGGGGCGTTGGCGGTGGGCACGGCCATCCGGTTTTATCTGGTCACGCGGCTTGGCGAACGGGTAATCGCCGACATCCGCATTGCGATTTACAACAAAGTTATCGGCATGAGCCCCGAGTTCTATGAGAAAATCATGACCGGCGAAGTGCTTTCGCGCCTGACCACCGACACGACGCTGATTTTGTCGGTAATCAGTTCTTCGGTTTCCGTGGCGTTGCGCAATGTGCTGATTTTTGTTGGCGGGCTGGTTTTTATGTTGTTTACCTCGGCTTATCTTACCGGTCTGGTTTTGCTGACTGTGCCGTTGATTATTGTGCCGATCATCGTGTTTGGCCGCCGCTTGCGGAACCTTTCGCGCGAAAGTCAGGACCGGATCGCGGACGGGTCTGCCATGGCATCCGAAACCTTGCTGGCAGCGCAAACCGTGCAGGCCTATACCCATGAAATTGAGAGCCGCAATAAATACAGCGACCTGACCGAAGCCGCGTTTGAAGTAGCCAAAAAACGTATTTTAACCCGGTCATTCATGACTGCCAGCATTATTTTTCTGGTGTTTACCGGCATTGTGACAGTGCTGTGGGTTGGTGCCGGTGTGGTCAAAAACGGCGATATGGATGCAGGGCTGTTGGTGCAGTTTGTGATTTATTCGGTGATGGTGGCGGGCGCGGTTGGTGCGCTTTCGGAAATCTGGGGTGAGTTGCAACGCGCGGCGGGTGCCACCGAACGGCTGGTGGAATTGATCGAGGTTGAAGACACGGTGCAGGATCCGGCAAACCCAACCACATTGCCCAACCCGGTGACAGGGGCGATTGCGCTCAAAAACCTGAATTTCAATTATCCTTCGCGCCCCGATACCCTTGCTTTGCAGGATTTTAATCTGGACATCAAAGCCGGTGAAACCGTGGCTTTGGTTGGGCCGTCGGGTGCGGGTAAAACCACGGTTTTTCAAATGCTGATGCGGTTTTATGAACCGAATTCGGGGGTCATTACGCTGGACGGGGTGCCGCTGGAAAACCTGTTACGCGAAGACATGCGCCGCGCCATGGCAATGGTGCCGCAAGAACCGGTTATTTTTGCCACATCGGCGCGCGAAAACATCCGGTTTGGGCGACCTGGGGCGTCGGATGCAGATGTCGAAAACGCTGCCAAAGCTGCCGCCGCCCATGAGTTTTTAACCAAACTTCCCGATGGTTATGACAGCTATGTAGGGGAGCGTGGCGTGATGTTATCGGGCGGGCAAAAGCAACGGATAGCCATTGCCCGCGCGGTGCTGCGCGACGCGCCGATATTGCTGCTGGACGAGGCCACATCAGCACTGGATGCAGAAAGCGAACGTGCCGTGCAGCGGGCCGTGGAATCCCTGTCACAACACCGCACTACTTTGATTATTGCGCACCGTTTGGCGACAGTAAAAAAAGCCGACCGAATCGTTGTTTTTGATCAAGGCCGGATCGTGGCGGAGGGCAGCCATGGCGCCTTGGTGGCCCAAAAAGGCCTATATGCACGCCTCGCCAAGCTGCAATTTACCGAGGGCGTAGCGTAATTTAGCGTTTTTCCTTGCCCCACGGGGGTAAAACCTTCATATTTTTGGAAAATTTCCATGGGAGGAAAATAAAAGTGCAAGTTGCGACAATCAAAGAGAAAATAGCCGTAGAAAACGAAATGCCGGTGACGGACCGTTGGGACGCCACCACATTGTATGAATTCATGTCAAACACCGTGGATAAACACCCCGACCGGCCCGCGGTTACCTTTCAGCTGAAATCCGGCCCGAAAGACCCTGCCGAGACTTTTACATGGTCACAATTTCGCGATCGTGTTTCGCAGGCGGCCAATCTTTTTCGTTCCTTGGGCGTGGGGGAAACGGATGTTGTTGCCTATATCTTGCCAAATTGTAACGAAGCCGCAATTGCTTTTGTGGCCGGTTCCACGGCCGGCATTGTCAACCCGATCAATCCGCTGCTTTCAGCCGAACAAATCGGGTCGATTTTGCGCGAAACCAATGCCAAGGTTGTGGTAACACTGGCGCCGTTTCCCAAAACCGATGTGGCACAGCTGGTGGCCGATTCCGTGGCGCTGGCGCCCAATGTCAAAACCATTCTCGAGGTGGATCTGAAGCGCTATCTGAAACCGCCGCTGGCATGGATTGTGCCGCTATTGCGCCCCAAGGTAAACGCGACACATTCCGCCAAGGTGATGAATTTCAACACTGAAATGGACAAACAAAACAAAACCCTTGATTGGGCCGAAACATCCACGGATCGGGTCGCGGCCTATTTCCACACCGGCGGCACCACCGGCATGCCAAAGGTGGCACAGCATCGTTATTCGGGCATGATCTATAATGGCTGGTGCGCCGATTTTCAGATTTTCAGCGAAAAAGACGCGCTGATCTGCCCCTTGCCGATGTTCCATGTTTTTGCGGCTTATCCGATTTTGATGTCCTGTATTGCGTCGGGCGCGCATATGGTCATGCCAACCCCGCAAGGCTATCGCGGTGACGGGGTGTTTGATAATTTCTGGAAACTGGTTGAACGTTATCAGGCATCTTTCATGGTAACCGTGCCAACAGCGGTGGCGGCATTGATGCAGCGCGAGGTTGATGCGGATGTGTCCAGCCTGAAATACGCGCTTTGTGGATCAGCACCCTTGCCAACCGAATTATTCAAAAAATTCGAAAAAGCAACCGGTGTGCGGGTGTTGGAAGGTTACGGCATGACCGAAGCCACCTGCCTGATTTCGATCAACCCTGTGGCGGGTAACCGCAAAATCGGCTCGGTTGGGTTGCCGTTTCCCTACACGGATGTGAAAATTCTGGATTGTGCGCCGGATGGTTCTATCATTTCGGAAAAAATGGTCGACGAAATTGCTGAAATCTGCGTGAAAAACCCGGGCATTATGACCGGTGAAACCTATGTTGAGGCTGACAAAAATGTTGGTCTTTTTGCCGGTGAATATATGCGCACCGGTGATCTGGGCCGCATAGATGGCGACGGGTTTTTGTGGATCACGGGTCGCGCCAAAGATCTGATCATTCGTGGGGGGCACAACATCGACCCCGCCGTGATCGAGGACGCGTTGGCCGGCCACCCAGATGTGGCGCTTTCGGGTGCAATTGGTCAATGCGATGCCCATTCGGGCGAGGTTCCATGTGTTTACGTGGAGCTGATCGAGGGCGCGACTGCTGATTCAGCGGCCTTGATGGAACATCTGAAAGCCAATGTTGATGAACGCGCCGCAATTCCAAAATATGTGGAGATTATGGCCGAATTGCCCAAAACCGCTGTTGGTAAAATCCTGAAAAACGATCTGCGTAAAATCGCGATTGAGCGGGTTTACAACGAGAGCCTTGCTGCCGCCGGTGTTGATGCCAAAGTTACCGAAGTGGTCGAGGACAAAAAACAAGGTCTTTTGGCCAAGGTATCAGGGGGTGCCGAAGACAGCGCCATTACCGAAGTATTGGGTGCCTTCCCGCGCCCATGGGCACGCAGCTAGGGGCTAGCCAATAATTTCTGTTGGTCCGGCGCGGTTTGCGTCGGGCCAATATTTGAAATCCGCGCGGCGCGCATATCCTGATATTCGCCCAGCCTTGCGGTCATAAAGGCGGTTTTTTCACCGTTTTTTGATGCTTCCAATGTTAGCGTTTCCAGCGCTGTTGCCGGAAATTCCAGTATATCGCCGGTTTTCAGCTTCATGATTTCGCCGATTGACATTTTTTTGCGATATAACACAGCATTGAATTGCGCAGGTGCGGCGTTGACCGAGGTTTTCAACGCAGACAGCCATTCAGGATCAGGTTTTGTCTGGCCCGGGGTCAGGGCTGCCACCTGCCGCCCCCCCCAAATGCCAACCGGCACTGATACTGAAAATTTACCCCCCCGCGCGCCATCGTCAATATCGACATCCAGCGTTGCGGTGATATGGGGGATTTCGGGAAACATATGGGCTGAGGGTTCGGTTTCACGTCCGGTGATTTCAAAAGCGGGGGGGATGAAATCCGGCTGTTGTTCAGACAAAACCCCGTCGATTTCACCCAGAACCCCGCTTATAAAATCATAACACATGGCCGCATCAGCGCTGGTGGGCAGGCGCTGGGGAATATCGGTTGGGCGCTCGCCCTCAAGATCGCCGGTCAGAACATCGGTCAGGGAACTGACCAGCTCACAATTCAGGCTGATAATGCCCAGATAAGGGGTTTTGCTGCCGGCAATCATCAGGTTCAGGCCGGATTCAAACAGCCCCTCGACAAATTGCGCGGGGGTGGTGGCAATGGCGCTGTCGGTTTTGGCCTCTATCTGGGTTTGCAGCCGTGATAGCCCCGCCAGTGCCACGGCTTTTTCAAGATATTGCCCGATGTTCAATTGCGGACCGATTACCGGTTTTGGCGCGCTTCGCTCAATTTTTTGGCGCAGAATGGTTTTGGTCATTCTTCTTCCTCTTCCGGTTCGATCAATTTGATTTCACCGGATTTTTCAAGCTCCTTCAGGCTGATGATCATCTGGGTCATGGCCGCGTCGGCATCGCGGGGTTTGATCGGGCCGGCATCGGTAATGTTTTCCTCGATCTGTTCGGCCAGACGGCTGGAAATATTCGACATGATAAATTCCTTGACCTGCGGCATGGTTTCCGCAGCACCCGACAGGGCCGCAACCAAGGTTGCGTCATCAACACCGCGCAGGATTTTGGAAATATCGCGGCCAACCACGCGGTCGGGGATGTCTTCAAATGTGAACATCAGCTTGCGGATACGCTCGGCCTCTTGTGGGTCGGCGGTTTCAAATGTTTCCAGCATTTCATCGCGAAAATTGCTTTGGGAAACATTGAGAATGGCGCCGATACGTTCAGCAGCGCTGTCATCAAAGGCGCCGCCATCGCCATCCTCGGCAAGCCCTTTGGCAAAGGCAATGCCGATTTGGGCGACAACATCTTCCTCGATATCCGAAATTTTGGTAATGGCGGCCAGCAGGTTATGGGCCGCGGCGCCGTCTATCTGCCCGACAATTTCCGCAGATTTGGCCGCCGAAAGTTTTGAGAGGATAACCGCGCCGATGCGGGGGTTTTCAAGGGCAATCAACCCCGCCAGTTTTTCAGAATCGGCGCGCGAGATCATGCGCCATGCGCTTGCTTCTTCGGAACCGGTTTGTTTGTCGCGCACAAGACCCAGTGTTTCGGGATTGATCTGTTCTTCCAGCTGTTTCAGCGAGCCATCCACATCTTTTTCGAAAATCATCCCCATTTTTTCCATGGCGATGATAAATTCGGCTGTGACCGCATCCACCACATCGCGGTCAACCACCCCCAGCCCTGTCATGGCATTGGTGATCTTCCAGATCGAATCGGCGTCCAGATCAAGCGAATCAATCGAGGTGCCGCCCCCCACCAGCAGCCGCACAATTATGGCAGCTTTCTGGCGTTGGCTTAGGCTTTTCAGGCCGTTTGGCTTGGCAACAAGGCTGGTTTGTTCAGTCATATTTCACAATAATTTTCATTGATTTGCTTTCATTTACATCGGTTTCGCAGAAATTCCTGAACGCTTGGTAAATTTGCGGGGCTTCAATGGCTTGCATGGCCGGTTTTTCGCAGCTAGAGGTCAGGTATGAAAATTCTTTTCCTTGGTGATGTGATGGGCCGCGCCGGCCGCAAGGCGGTGGCGGAAATGCTGCCGCGCCTGCGCGCGGACTGGCGGCTGGATTTTGTTGTGGTTAACGGCGAAAACGCCACCAGCGGCATGGGGCTGTCGGGTGCCCATGCGCAGGGGCTGCTGGATGCGGGCGCGGATGTGATTACGCTGGGCGATCATGCGTTTGACCAAAAAGACATGCAGGTTGCGATCGAAAAAGAACCGCGCATTTTACGGCCCATAAATTATGCAAAAATCGCGCCGGGGGTCGGGGCGCGGATGTTTGATGCGCCTGGCGGGCGCAAGGTGTTTGTAGTGCAGGCCTTGGGGCAGGTATTTATGAAACGCCCGTTTTCAGACCCTTTTTCGGCGCTGGATGCCGCGCTGAAACCCGTGCCGCTGGGGGGCATTGCCAATGCGGTTATTGTTGATTTCCACGCCGAGGTGACATCGGAAAAAATGGCAATGGCCCATTGGCTGGACGGGCGCGCCAGTCTGGTTGTCGGCACCCATACCCATGTGCCCACCGCCGATGCGCGGATCCTTGAAAAAGGCACGGCTTGCCTGACTGATGCAGGTATGTGCGGTGATTATAATTCGGTGATCGGCATGGAAACACTGGAACCGATGCGCCGGTTTGTCACCGGCATGTCAAAAGGGCGGTTTACCCCTGCCAACGGCCCTGCCACCCTGTCGGGGGTATATATCGAAAGTGATGATAAAACCGGCAAGGCCCTGCGCATTGTGCCGGTGCGCCAAGGCGGGTTGTTACAACCCCAAGGGCCGCTTGATTGAAGCGCGAACTAATATTTTACCTGTTGCTGATTATCATGGGCCTGATCTGGGGCGCGATATTTTCAGTAACCAAAGTAGCGGTTTCAACCGGCTATAAACCGTTTGGCATTGTGGTCTGGCAGATGGTGATCGGCATAACATTGTCGGGCATCGCGATATTTGCATCGGGTGACAAGCTGCCAAATATGCTTAGGCACTGGCAGTTGTTTTTGGGGGTGGCGGTGCTGGGCACGGTGGTGCCGAATTATTTTTCCTATACTGCCAGCGCCGAACTGCCCGCCGGTATTCTTTCGATCATCATTGCGCTGGTGCCGCTGTTTGCCATGGGCATTGCTTTGATGATGGGGTTTGAAAAGCCGCAGGTCAGGCGTTTGCTGGGGGCCGGTTTTGGTATGGTGGCAATTGTGCTGATTGTCGGGCCGGATACCGGATTGCCCGACCAAAGCAAAGTCGGCTATGTGTTTCTGGCCATTGGCGCGCCGCTGCTTTATGCAATGGAGGCCAATTTTCTAACATGGATCGGGCCGCGCCGCCTTAGCGCGCCGCAAATAATGTTCGGGGCCATGATCTACGGGCTGGTGCTGGCGGTGCCGATGGCAACGGTTCTGGGCCAGCAGATCACCCCGTTTCAGCCATGGACCTTGCCTGAATTCATGATTGCCCTTAGCGCGGTTCTGAACTGGATCGCCTATGTGGGTTATGTGTGGTTAATCGCCCGCACGGGGCCGGTTTTTGCCAGCCAAGTTGCCTATCTGGTAACCGGCTGGGGGGTTATCATTGCCATGGTTTTTCTGGACGAGCGGTTTTCGCTCTGGGTTTGGCTGGCATTTGTGCTTATGCTGCTGGGCATAGCCCTTGTGCGCCCCAAAAAGGCCGAAAGCTAAAGGAGAAGTCGTATGCCCGAATTCCTGACGACAGATCCAATGCCCGCAATGCTTAGCTTTGCCACCATTGCGGTGATGTTTTACCTGTTCATCCGCGAAGTATACCCGACCGAGGTCGTGGCGCTGGGCGGGGCGACTTTTTTGCTGATCACCGGCGTGTTGCCGGTTGATGAATTGCTACAGGTATTTTCCAACCCCGCGCCCTGGACCGTGGCGGCGATGTTTATCATGTCAGGTGCATTAGTGCGCACTGGTGCTTTGAACACGCTGACAGGGCTGGTTTCAAAACATGCCAAAGACCACCCCACTATGGTGCTGGCAGGGTTGGCGGCATTTACGCTGCTGGCCTCGGCTTTTATGAATAATACGCCGGTTGTTGTCGTGCTTATTCCGGTGGTGGTGCAATTGGCGCGCAGCATCGGGGTTGTGCCGTCAAAATTGCTGATCCCGCTGTCTTATACGGCGATTTTTGGCGGCATGCTTACCCTGATCGGCACTTCGACCAACCTGCTGGTTGACGGCGTGGCGCAAGCGCAGGGGCTGGAACCCTTTACCTTGTTCGAGGTCACGCCGCTGGCGATCTGTCTGGCGGCTTTTGGCATGCTTTATCTGCGAATATTGGGGCCGCGCCTGTTGCCAGACCGGTTTTCGCTGGCTGAAATGCTGGTCAACCGCAAGAAAACCAACTTTTTCACCGAGGTAGCCGTGCCGGAGGGTTCATCGGTAATCGGAAAGATTATTGGTGAGATCGATCTGTTCAAACGCCCGGGGATGCGGGTGATTGACGTTTTGCGCGGCGATGAAAGCCTGCGGCGGAAATTCCCCGATGTAACCTTGCAGCAAGGCGACCGTGTGGTGCTGCGCACCGGCATGGAAGAATTGCTGGGCCTGCGCGAAAGCAACGCGCTGGAAATGGTCGAAAGCCTCGGGTCGCGTGAAACCACCACCGTTGAGGCCCTGATTTCGCCGGGCTGCAAGCTGGTGGGGCGGTCTTTGGGCAACCTGCGTTTGCGGCGCCGTTACGGAGTGTATCCGCTGGCGGTGCATCGGCGCAACCAGAACCTCGGGCGCGCGCTTGACAGTATTGTGGTGCGGGTCGGGGATACATTATTGCTGGAAGGCGCGGCGCAAGATATCCAGCGGTTGGCCCAAGATGTTGATCTGGTCGATGTCGCGGCACCGGCTGAACGCCCCTATCGGCGGGGCCATGCGCCGCTGGTAATTCTGGCGCTGGGCGCGGTGGTAATTCTGGCAGCTTTGGGTGTTGCGCCAATCTTTGCGCTGGCATTGGTGGCGGTGGCATTTGTGTTGCTGGCCCGCGCGATTGATGCCGACGAGGCATTCGGGTTTGTCGACGGGCAGCTTTTGGTGCTGATTTTTTCGATGTTGGCCATAGGTGCGGCATTGCAGCGATCGGGCGCGGTGGCGATTATTGCCGACGGGCTGGCACCATACCTGATGATTTTACCGGCACCGTTGTTGATCTGGGCGGTTTATCTGCTGACTTCGGTTTTGACCGAACTGGTGTCAAACAATGCGGTGGCAGTGGTGGTCACGCCGGTTGCCATCGGGCTGGCAAGCGCGCTGGGCGTTGATCCGCGCCCGCTGGTGATCGCGGTAATGGTTGCAGCCTCGGCCAGTTTTGCCACTCCGATTGGTTATCAGACCAACACGCTGGTTTACGGCCCGGGGGGGTATAGTTTTACCGATTTTATGCGCATTGGTATTCCGCTCAATATCAGTATCGGCATTTTGGCCAGCCTGTTGATCCCGATTTTTTGGCCGCTATAGCAGCCTGTCGTCGAGTCATTGAAGTGGTCCTGCTTTGTTGAACAGGTTTGCGACTAAACACCTAGGGTCGAGGCTCAGTCATCAAGCGTTTCGGCGGATCATTTTCAGCAACCAAGGCCGTGAACATCTTATCCCCCCTCCATTTTCGACCACCTTATAGACCTGTTATATAACGTTTTATGCGGCCCATAGACCGCCGGAACATCCCGCCAGCGCAAGCCATTGCGAATGACGTGAATGATGCCGCTGATGACTTTGCGGTCATCCACCCGAGATACCCCGTGCGGCAACGAAAAACACGGTTTGATCCGCGCCAACTGTTCCTCACTAAGCCAAAATTGGTCTAACATCTTGCCCTCCTGATGATTTGGTAGGCATTGATTCAGAATATCGCCAGCAAGGCAAGATATTAATAAGTCCTGGCCCTAGGCATATTCATGAACCGACGTACCAGCCAAAGCCGCGATATTCAACAAGCCCCGCGCTGTAATCGACGAAGTTACGATATGCGCCTTATTGCCCATCCCCACCAGAATTGGCCCGATTTCCAACCCCCCTGCCAGCATTTTCATGGTGTTGCGCACCCCGCTGGCAGCATCCGCACTGGCAAATACCAGCACATTGGCGCGGCCTTTCAGCCGCCCGCATGGCAGGATTTTTTCGCGGATGTTTGGGTCCAGCGCTGCATCGACATGCATTTCGCCCTCGTATTCGAAATCGAGATTCTGCGCATCCAGTATCGCCATAGCCGCACGCATCCGGCGGCCTGAATCCGTTTGCATATTGCCGAATTGCGAATGGGAACATAGCGCAATTTTGGGTTCCACCCCGAAGCGCCGTGCATGGCGCGCTGCGCCGCAGACAATTGTGGCAATTTGTTCCGGAGTAGGTTCGGGAAACACCTGCGTGTCGGCAATAAACAAAGGCCCACTTTCGTGCAACATCAACGACAAAGCCCCGCGCGGTTGCAGGCTGTCAGACCCCAAAATCTGCTCCACATAATTCATATGCCACAGATATTGCCCGAACGTGCCGCAGATCAGGCTGTCGGCATCATTGCGTTTAACCATAATGGCACCAATCGCGGTAGTATTTGTCCGCATAATCGCCTGCGCCAAGGCGGGCGTTACCCCGCGCCGCGCCATAACCGTATGGTATTCACCCCAATAATCACGATACCGCGGATCGCTTTCGGGGTTTACCAGTTCAAAATCAACCCCTGCCTTTATCGGCAATCCTGCGGCCTCTATGCGGCTGGCGACCACTTCGGGGCGGCCGATTAAAATGGGGGCGTCATGGGTTTCTTCCATCATGGCATGGGCAGCACGAAGCACCCGCTCATCCTCGCCCTCGGTGAAAACAATGCGCCGTTTGCTGGCACGCGCTGCATCAAACACCCGCCGCATGATAAAGGCCGAACGATAAACCGAATTGTCCAGTTGTTCGCGATAAGCATCAATATCCGCCACCGGCCGTGTGGCGACCCCGCTTTTCATTGCGGCCTCGGCCACGGCCCCTGCCACCGTGGCCAACAGGCGCGGATCAAACGGTTTGGGGATCAGATAATCCGCCCCGAATTTCAATTCCTCGCCCTTATAGGCAGCGGCGGCCTCGGCTGATGAATGGGCATGGGCCAGCGCTGCAATGCCGTTTACACAACCGATTTGCATTTCATCATTGATGGTGGTGGCCCCCACATCCAGCGCGCCGCGAAAGATAAACGGAAAACACAGCACATTATTAACCTGATTGGGAAAATCCGACCGCCCTGTGGCAATGATCGCGTCCGGCGCAACTTTGCGCACTTCGTCAGGCATGATTTCAGGGGTCGGGTTGGCCAAGGCGAAGATAATCGGGGTTTTGGCCATTTTGGCGACCATTTCGGGTTTTAGCACCCCCGGCCCGGACAGGCCCAGAAACAAATCGGCGCCATCAATCACATCATCCAGCGTGCGCAGATCGCTGTCTTGGGCAAAATCCTCTTTTTGCGGCGATGTCTCGCTGCTGCGGCCCGTATAGACCAGCCCGTCAATATCACACAGCCAGACATTGCGCCGCTGCACGCCCAGTTTTAACAGCATGTTCAAACAGGCAATCCCCGCCGCGCCGCCGCCGGTGGAAACCACCTTGATATCCTTAAATTGCTTGCCCGCGACCTCTAGCGCGTTTTTGGCAGCCGCGCCTACCACAATTGCGGTGCCGTGCTGGTCATCATGAAATACCGGAATGTTCATGCGTTCACGGCAGATTTTTTCAACAATAAAACATTCGGGGGCTTTGATGTCCTCAAGGTTAATCGCGCCAAACGTGGGTTCCAGCGTGGTGATGATATCGGCCAGTTTATAGGGGTCGCTTTCATTCACCTCGATGTCAAAACAATCAATATTGGCGAATTTTTTGAACAAAAC
>JALSGU010000142.1 GCA_026982575.1 Paracoccaceae bacterium
AACCCCATGCGCAACAACAGATCCGGCCCTTGCCAGACCACCCATGAAATGCTGATCAGCAGACCAAACAAAAGCGCATAGACAAGGTTTACATAGTTTTGGTGAATGGGGGACATGATGATTTCTTCTGGTTAACGCGCTGCCTATTGATAGGCCGGTTTCCAATAATTTCAAGGGGATAATTAACAGAGAGTGGTACGCCCTAGGGGAATCGAACCCCTCTTTTCAGGTTGAAAACCTGACGTCCTAACCGATAGACGAAGGGCGCATCGCTCTCTGTGGCGTCTATTTATGCGGGGCAGAGGATGGATGCAAGCAGAATTATTGCCATAAAGGCAGAATTTTTCAGCCCGGGTTTTGCGCGTCCAGATAGTCGCGCATTGCGCGCAATGCCAGCGGGTATCCATTGGCGCCCAGCCCGCAAATCATACCGATTGCTACTTTGGCAACAAAAGAATTATGGCGAAATTCCTCACGTTTGTGGATGTTGGAAAGGTGCAATTCCAGCACAGGGGTTTCAACGCCGCTGATGGCATCCATGATTGCTACCGATGTATGGGTGAATGCGCCCGCGTTCAAAATAATGCCGTCAAAGTTTTCCGAGGCGTTCTGGATCTGGTCGATCAGCTCGCCCTCATGGTTGCTTTGGGAAAATTTTACCGTAACACCAAGGGACTTGGAGATTTCCGCGCAATTTCCCTCAATATCGTCCAGTGTTAACTTGCCATAGATATTGGGCTGGCGCTTGCCCAGCAAGTTCAGATTTGGTCCGTTCAGAACAAGAATGCGTTGCATATATCACCACCTTTTTGCCATGTTACCCTGCGGGGGCCGCGTCTTCCAGTTGCAATTTCACCTTTCGCCGCCCGCCCCAATCATCAATTTCCAGCCGCCCGGCCAAATGGAATGGCGCGCCATTATGCGCGCTTAAAGCCGGGCCTAGATCGGTTTCGAACGCACGAAATGCAATGGCATCCAGCCGCCCGCCACCATTGTTGATTGTCAGACGCAGGTGCGATTCCCCAGCGCGTTTGGCAAATGTGATATTGGCTGAAGGTATAACAAACCGAGGTGCAGGAGCCGATGCGCCAAATGGTCCGGCTTTGTCCAGCATTTCCAAAAGATCCACGGTTGCAGCACCGCTGCCTAACATACCGTCAATGCGTAAATCGGCGGGGCCAAGCGATGCAGCGCCTTGTTTTTCCAGCATTTCTGATAGGCTTTCCATGGCTTCATCAATGCGGTTTTCTGCCACCGAAAGCCCGGCTGCCATTTTGTGGCCCCCGCCCGACAGCAATATATCGCTGCGTTTCAACGCCGATATCGCTGCGCCCAGATCAATGCCCGAAACCGAGCGGCCTGAACCCTTGCCAACCCCGTCATCAATGCCAATTACAATGGCGGGCCGGTTGAATTTTTCTTTTAACCGCGATGCTACAATCCCTACCACGCCGGGGTGCCAGCCGGCACCTGCGGCCCAGACCAGCGGGCCTTCAACGCCGCGCTCGATCGCTTGTTCCATGGCTGCAACCTGCACCGATGCCTCAATTTCGCGGCGATCAACATTCAACATATCCAGTTTTTCAGCCATGGCGCGGGCTTGATGCGGATCAGTGCTGGCCAGCAGGCGTGCGCCCAGATCAGCCTGTCCGACACGCCCCCCTGCATTCAGGCGGGGGCCAAGAAGATACCCCAGATGGTATGCCTTGGGCGCGGTATTCATTTTTGCCACATCGGCCAATGCCATCAATCCCGGGCGTTCGCGCCCGGCCAAAACCGTTAACCCCTGACGCACCAGCGCACGGTTAAACCCGATAAGCGGTGCCACATCGGCCACGGTGGCCAGCGCCACCAGATCCAGCATCGGCAACAGGGGCGGTTGTGGCTTTCCAGCCTCGCGCAGTAATTTATTGCTGGCCACAAGCGCCAGAAACACCACCGCCGCCGCGCAAAGATAATGGTAATCGCCGGTTTCATCTTGTCGATTGGGGTTTACCACTGCCAGCGCTGGTGGCAGTTCCTCGCCGCCCAAATGGTGGTCAAGGATAATGACATCTGCGCCCGCTGCATTTGCAATTTCAATGGGTCCGATGGATACGGCACCGCAATCAACACAGATCACCAGATCATGGGACGCGCCCAGTTTTTGCATTGCTGTGTCATTGGGGCCATACCCCTCGGTTATGCGGTCAGGCACATAAAGCGTGGCGGTTTTACCAAGCGTGTCAAGCCAAGCCAGTATCAGCGCGGCTGAACTGCCGCCATCAACATCGTAATCGGCAAAAATTGCGATGGTCTCGTTGTTGGTTACCGCAGCAACCAGCCGTTTTGCGGCTTTGTCCATATCCAGAAAACCTGACGGATCAGGCATAAGATCGCGCAGCGATGGTGACAGATATGCCTCGGCCTCGGGGGGGGTAACACCCCGCGCCGCCAGCACCCGCGCCAGCATATCGGGCAGGCCGGATTGCTGGGAAATGGCCTCGGCCAGCCGGTCGGTATCGGCGGTCGGGCCGATCCATTTTCGACCGATCAGGGAGCGGGATACATCAAGAAAGCTATTCATCGGGGTTTTGGCGTAGGGGCACTGTCGTCATCGGCACCCTCAAGATGGAATTTCTGGATTTTATGCGCCCGGCGCGACTTTGATTTTAGCCGATTCCGAGCGTTACTATCCCCAAATCCTATCCGTCTGACCATGCTTCCCCCTTATTGGTTGCGCTGCCGGTAAAACAACCGCCGCACTGATCCGGTGCGAGACCGCATCAGGATGGTTTCGGTTTCCAATGCACCACCAACACGGCGCGCGCCTGAAACCACAGAACCATCTGTAACACCTGTGGCTGCAAAAATCACGTCATCTGTTACCAGTTGATGCAGGGAATAAATTTTGTTCAGATCGGTAATACCGGTTTTAGCAGCGCGCTGTTTTTCATCATCATTGCGAAATATAAGCTGGCCATACATTTGCCCGCCCATACATTTCAGCGCCGCTGCGGCCAACACGCCTTCGGGCGCGCCCCCTGCACCCATATACATGTCGATGCCGGTTTTTTCGGTTTCTGCGCAATGGATAATGCCAGCCACATCGCCATCGGTAATCAGGCTGATACGGGCGCCGGTCTCGCGCAATTCGCGGATCATTTCCTCGTGCCTAGGGCGTTCCAGCACACAGACCATAATTTCGTTTGGTGCGCAGTTTTTGGCTTTGGCCAGCGCCAGCACCCGCTCGGTCGGGGACATGTCCAGCGTCACCACATCGGTTTTATATCCCGGGCCAATCGCCAGTTTTTCCATATAGGTATCAGGCGCATAGAGCATCGACCCCCGTGGTCCCATGGCAATAACCGCCAGTGAATTGGGCATGTCTTTGGCGCATAATGTTGTCCCTTCCAGCGGGTCCAGCGCGATGTCTACTTCGGGGCCATCACCAGTGCCGACTTCTTCGCCGATATATAACATCGGGGCTTCGTCGCGTTCGCCCTCGCCAATAACCACACGGCCCTTGATATCCAGCTTGTTAAGCTGGGTGCGCATGGCATCCACGGCGGCCTGATCGGCGGCTTTTTCATCGCCCGACCCCACCAGTTTGGCAGCGGCAATCGCGGCTTGTTCGGAAACACGTGCAAGACCGAGCGAAAGCATCCGGTCGGAGTAGATAGAATTGTCGGGCATATTGGGCCTTTCCCGGGTAATTAGGTGAATTTATTCTTCTGTGATGGATAATCCGTCAGCATTAACGCCAAACAAATAGGTACCGGTGGCGTCATCCCCTTCAACTTTGATGCAGGTGATTTTTGCGCCTTCGGTTCCGATCGGTTCGACATTAACCACTTGTGCGCAATCAAAGCCTTTTACGGTGATCGCCATTTGCAGGTTTTGCGCGACCTCGGCGTCGACTTCGGCCATTTGCGCATTGGCAAATCCGGAAAGGGTGGTGAATGCAGCGATGAGCATAATTTTTTTCATGAATCTATCCTTTGCTATGATTTTGCAGATTTTATATGGTCTCGATGCGTAAAGCCACCGGCGCGGCCAAACTGGCGGCTAATGCGCTGATCTTTGCCAATGCATTATCAAGCGCGGCGCGGCTGGTGGTGTGGGTGACAATTACCAAAGGTGCGGTTTTGCCATCATGGCCATATTGGTGCATGCGATTGATGGACACGCCATAATTGCCCAGAATGCTGGCAAGCGTGGCCAAAACACCGGCCTGATCCTGCAAGGAAAACCGTAAATAATAGGCCGCGTCCGAACCGGTTCCGGAGGCATCCGATTTTACCAGCCCGGCCGCTGGCTGACCAAATACCGGAATGATCAAGCCGCGCGCGATATCCATGACATCAGCCATAATGGCGCTGGCGGTGGGGCCTTCGCCCGCACCCGGGCCTTGATAAACGGTTTGGCCGATAAAATCACCGTCAACCACCACCATATTGCTAACCCCGCTCAACTGGCCCAGCGGCGAATTTGATGGCACAAGGCAAGGCTGCATGCGTTGTTCCAGCCCGTCGGGGTTCATGCGCGCAACCCCCAACAATTTAATGCTATAGCCCATATCGCGGGCATTTTTGATGTCATCCAGCGTAACACGTTCGATACCCTCGATCTGCACCGATGCAAAATCAACCTTTGTGCCAAATGCAACCGAGGATAACAGCGCAAGTTTATGGGCCGCATCAATGCCGCCCACATCCACGGTCGGGTCGGCCTCGGCGTAACCCAGTTCTTGGGCGTCTTTCAGCACATCGCCATATGCCGCGCCGGTGTTTTCCATTTCGGTCAGGATGTAATTACAGGTGCCGTTCATCACACCCATGATGCGCAAAATACCGTTTCCGGCCAGCCCTTCGGTCAGGGCTTTGACAATCGGAATGCCTCCCGCCACCGCGGCCTCGTAGCGCAGGGCAACGCCAGCGTTTTCGGCCATTTCAGCCATGGCTTGGCCGTGCATTGCCAGCATGGCCTTGTTGGCGGTAACCACATGTTTGCCGTTTTGCAATGCGGTTTCAACGCAGGCTTTGGCGGGACCGTCTTCGCCGCCCATGACCTCGATCACCAAATCGACATCATCGCGCCGTGCCAGTGCTACGGGGTCGTCTTCCCATGCATAAGCCGATAGATCAACGCCACGGTCCTTGTTGCGCGAACGGGCTGAAATTGCGGTGATTACAACGGGTCTTCCGGCACGCTTTTCCAGCAGGTGCCCATGTTTTTGCACCATTTTAACAATGCCGCCGCCCACGGTTCCAAGACCGGCAATCGCAATTCTAAGGGGTTGGGTCATAACATATCTTTCATGGTTCAACAAAGCCCCAGCCATCGGGCGTATAACCACGGGTCAGGGCGATTTTGGTGGTGCGTTCTTCATTCAGCCAGATATTGTCAGCTGATAGTTCAAGGTTTTCGATGGATACCAGAATGGCAATACGGGTGCCGCCGCCCTCCAGCGTTTCTTGTTCGGGTTCAACCGTATAACCAAATGTTTTCAGGGCTTTCAGCAGTGCATCCGCATCAGCGTTGTCAGCTGGAATAAAAAACAGCTCCAGCGTGATTTTGGCATTTTCCGGTACATTTTTATCAGAGATCAGCTGTGCCACCGTATAACGGGTGGCGGCTTGTTGGCTGTCAAAATCCCATTCTGTGCTGGTCATGCGGCGCTCCGGTTTAATTGGTAACGTTGGGGTTATGGGGGCAGAAACCGGCAAGATCAACCCTGATAATACTGCGCCAAAGCCGCGCGCATGGCGCGTTTTCTGGCAGGGTCCAGCACCGGCCCGCGCAAGGCGTTTGCCCGTTGGCGCAAATCGGCGGCGCGCTGCGCCAATGTGCGCGGATCAGGGATGGGGGCAATATTGCGTGATGGGGCAAAATCCCTGATCGGGGAAAGGCTGGGCCAGCCTAGCCCTTCGATCTGTCTGGGCAGTGTGTCGCGAAACTGTTGCAGCTCTGTGTCAATTGAGCAGGCTGACAGCGTAAGCAAAACTGCAATCAGCTTAAAACATCCCGTTGGAAAAGAAATAAATTTCACGTATACTGCGCCTAAAGTTGCCCGTTTCGGGTTTAATTGTGTTTACCGCGGCAAATGTCACGGGGCAAGCAGCAGGAAGCCTAAATGCCAGATCACAAAGCAGATACCGACGCCATAGCCCGACAAGGGCAAGAAACCGCCGCGAATATGGTCGAAATTGCCAGTCTTTCTGCAAAAATCTGGGAAATTTATCTGGAAAAGCACAAACAGGATAGGTCCGAGACCCCTGATCCGCTAAATTTAGGCCCTGTTATCACCGATATGATGCAGGCATTTTTGGAAAACCCACAAGAAATGGCCGATTCCGCCTTGCAATTATGGCAAGGTCAGGCTGAAATATGGCAACATGCAATGGCAAAAATGCTTGGCGCGGATCATGCGGCGGATCTGCCCGAAATCCCCGAAGGCGGCAAAAGATTTGCCCATAAAGACTGGTCGGAAAATGCGGTTTTTGAATATCTGAAACAAACCTATCTGCTGACCTCGGGCTGGATGCAGGACACGGTTGAACATGTTGACGGGTTTAGCGGTCCGGAACAGAAAAAGGCGGCATTTTACACGCGCCTGTTTTCGGAATCGATGAATCCGGCCAACTTTTTTGCGCTCAACCCCGAGGTGCTGGAAGCCACCGCCAATTCAAACGGTGAAAATCTGGTGCGCGGCTTGCATATGATGCTGGAAGACATGGAGCGCGGCAAAGGCGAATTATTGATCCGCCAGACCGATATGGACGCTTTTAAGGTCGGCCGCGATATGGCCGTAACCCCCGGCAAAGTCATCTGGCAAAACAATATCTTGCAGCTTATTCAATATGCGCCAAGCACCGATATGGTGTATTCAAAACCGCTTTTGTTTATTCCGCCATGGATCAACAAATATTATGTGCTGGACCTTAATCCGCAGAAATCCTTGATGAAATATCTGGTGGGGCAGGGGTATACGGTGTTTATGATTTCATGGGTCAATCCAGATGCTGCCCAAAAAGACGAAACTTGGGATACCTATTTGCAGGCGGTTTCCGATGCGATGGATGTTTGCTTGGTTGAGACCGGACAGAAAAAACTGCATCTCGGGTCGTATTGTATTGGCGGCACGCTTACCGGCACATTGCTGGCAAAGCTTGGCAAAACCGGCGATAAACGGGTGGCCTCGGCCACGTTTTTTACTGCCTTGATGGATTTTGTCGATGCGGGCGACTTGCAGGTTTTTGTGGATGATAAAACCATCGCCATGGTAGATGCGCAAATGGAAGACGGGTTTTTGCCAGCCCAGACCATGGCTAGCGCGTTTAATATGCTGCGCTCCAGCGATTTGATCTGGGGTTATATTGTTAATAATTATATGCTGGGTAAAGATCCGTTTCCGTTTGATTTGCTATATTGGAATTCCGACAGCACCGCGATGCCCGCCAAGGTGCACCATTTTTATCTGGAAACATTTTATACCCAAAATGCGTTTTCAACTGGCAATCTGGTGGTGCAGGATACCCCGATTCTGGTGTCTGATATCAAGGTTCCGGTTTATCATGTGGCCACAAAAGAAGACCATATCGCACCGGCGGGGTCGGTTTATATCGGGGCCAAAATGATGGAAAACGCAGATGTGCGGTTTGTTCTGACCGGATCGGGGCATGTCGCGGGGGTGGTGAATCCGCCTGCCAAAG
This sequence comes from Paracoccaceae bacterium, assembly GCA_026982575.1. GTDB lineage: Bacteria > Pseudomonadota > Alphaproteobacteria > Rhodobacterales > Rhodobacteraceae > UBA3077. The sequence continues at coordinate 7,695 of JALSGU010000142.1, forward strand.
ACAAATACCAGTATTGGACCAACAAAGATATTTCGGCCAAAACCCTGCCCGAATGGCTGGATGCTGCCAGCGAAACCAAAGGCAGCTGGTGGCCGGACTGGGATGGCTGGCTGAAAAAACGTTCCGGCAAAAAGATCGCCAAACGCCCCCCCGGCAAAGTGAATGGCTGTATTGAAGACGCGCCGGGCAGTTTTGTGAAAAAACGGTTTGACGCATAAGCCCTTTCTATTGAACACTTGTTCAGTTAGCTTTGATCCAAAGGGGTAATCATGGCACGGAAAACCGGTTCCAGCGGCGAAAAAACCGCAAGTGATCTGCAATTGGCGGCAACAAAGCTGTTTGCGCGCCATGGCTATGCAGCAGTTTCCATGCGCCAGATCGCGGCTGAGGTCGGCGTGCAGGCCGGTGCGCTTTATCTTTATACGCCCGATAAACAATCGCTTTTGTTTGATCTGATGCACCGCCATATGCAGGAATTGCTGGACGCGTGGCAGGTTGAATCGGGCAACCTGCCCAATGATCCAAAATCGCAACTGGTTGGTTTTGTGCGCTTTCATATCCGGTTTCATCTAAAACGCGTTGACGAGGTTTTTATTGCCTATATGGAGCTGCGAAACCTGTCGGAAGATAATTTTGCCAGCATAGCCAATCAGCGGCAAGCCTATGAAAATCAGCTAAAAGCCATTTTGAAATCCGGTGTCGAAAGCGGTAAATTCAATCTGGCTGACCCGAAACTGGCCACGTTTTCGATCATTGCCATGTTGACCGGTATCAACACCTGGTTTCGCAATGAGGGCCGTCTGGCCAGCACCAGTGTCGAAGACATTTATCTGGACATGGTTTTGGGCATTGTTTGCTGTAAATCTAGGCCGCAGCCAGATTAGCCCCAACCATCTGGCGCAAGAAAGCTGACGAAATATACCCCGTTCCATGGGCATTTCCCAAAATTACATCAAAAGGCTGGCTGGGCCGGCCCAGATCGCTGACCACAATTTCAGCCGCATCAAACCGCCCCGACGAGGTGTAAATCCCGGGGGTGGCAATGGTTTTCAGCCCGCAAATCACCGCATCGCGGATGCCGGTTTCGGTGTCATCAATGGCCACGGATTTGTTGGGGTTGATGCCAAGATCGGCAATGATATTTTGATAACCGGCAAGGGCGCTGCGCCCGCCATTATCGGACGTGCGGATCGCGTTAAACATATTCAGCGCATCAAAGCCAAGCGTATTTGTCACCAGCATTTCAAATTCGATCCGGCTGCGGGTGGAAACAATGCCAATCGCAATTCCGTCGCGCCGTGCCTCTTCCATCAGGCGGCAAACCCCGGGGCGAAAATAGGCCGCGCCACTGGCCAGCATTGCCAGATATATCTGCATTTTGCGCAAGGCAATCCGTTGTAATACCTCGCGTGTCAGCGGTTTTTGAGCATTTTTTGCAGCCGATATGGCGTTATAGGCGCCCAGCATTTCCGCATCACCGGGCATGTCCATTAAATAGCTATAGGTGGCGCGGTCCCAACACCAGCCGGTATTGAATTCGTCAAATGCCTGATTGAACGCGGCGCGATGAATTTCAGCTGTTTCGGCCAATGTGCCATCAACGTTGAAGATGAGTGCTTGTAGCCCCATTTTGTCCTCCGGGTTTTTGTTGCTGCTCGATTTAATTTATCGCTCAGAAAGATTACCGTAAGGTTACCAAAACAGGGGGAAATCATGATAAATTTGTGGTTTTCTACATCATCTAGTGGTTCTACAAGTCGGGATACATAGGGAATTTATCACATAATTCCTGAGCCTTGGCAGCAACTTTGGCCTCTATTTCAGCATTTCCGTCTTCGCCATTTATGGCCAACCCGTTAACCACTTCCAGAATCATATCGCCAATTTGGGTAAATTCTTTCACACTGAATCCCCGTGTTGTCCCCGCCGGAGACCCAAGCCGGATGCCCGAAGTAATCGAGGGTTTTTCAGGATCAAACGGAATGCCGTTTTTGTTGCAGGTGATTTGGGCGCGCCCCAATGCGGCCTCGGTGGCGTTGCCTTTGACGCCTTTGGGGCGCAGGTCAACCAGCAACAGGTGGGTGTCGGTGCCATTTGATACAATATCCAGCCCGCCCTGCATCAGGGTTTTGGCCAGCACATCGGCATTGGTAACAACTGCATCGATATAGGTTTTGAATTCGGGCTGCAGTGCCTCGCCAAAGGCAACCGCCTTGGCGGCGATCACATGCATCAACGGCCCGCCCTGAATGCCGGGGAAAATCGCTGAATTCACTTTTTTGGCAATATCCGCATCATTGGTCAAAATCATGCCGCCGCGCGGGCCGCGCAGGGTTTTATGGGTGGTGGTGGTGACCACATCCGCATGGGGAAACGGCGAAGGGTGGGCGCCGGTTGCCACAAGCCCGGCAAAATGCGCCATATCGACCAGTAACTTCGCCCCGACCTCGTCAGCCACAGCGCGGAATTTGGCAAAATCAATCTGGCGCGGAATAGCTGAGCCACCGGCAATGATAAGTGCCGGCTTATGTTCCAGCGCCAATGCGCGCATTTCGTCATAATCCAGCAGGTTATCCGCGCGCCGCACCCCGTATTGCACCGCGTTAAACCATTTGCCCGACTGGTTTGGTTTTGCGCCATGGGTCAAATGCCCGCCCGATGCCAGATTCATACCCAAAATGGTATCACCCGGTTTGATCAGGGCCATAAACACCGCCTGATTGGCCTGACTGCCGGAATGGGGCTGCACATTGATATATTCACAGCCAAATATTTCCTTGGCGCGGCTAATGGCAAGGGCTTCGACCACATCGACATGTTCACAGCCACCATAATAACGCCGCCCGACATAGCCCTCGGCGTATTTATTGGTTAGCACGCTACCTTGGGCTTCCATTACTGCCGCCGAAACAATGTTTTCGCTGGCGATCAGCTCGATCTCGTCGCGCTGACGGCCCAGCTCGCCGGTAATGGCGGCTTTGATAGCGGGGTCGCGGGTTGCAAGCTTTTCGGTAAAGAAACCGGTGACAAAAGGGGTGGCCATGATGCGCTCCTAGCTAGATTCGCGCCCTTGTAGGGGCATAATGCCGGTTTGGGCAATATAAAAGCGATGCTCGCGACGTTTCGCCCGACATTCATCCGGTATTTTAATGGGCTTGAGTTGCGCGCCAAAGATTGCCACATAGGATATAAGGTTCGGGAATATCAAAATGACAATCAGCAAAATCCATTTCACCGCAAGCAGGGCGGACAAGGCCGAGGCAGCAATGGCACGGCTGGTTGGGCTTTATGGTCAGGCTGATTTGGATAATGCCGATGTGATCGTGCCGCTTGGCGGGGACGGGTTTATGTTGTCTACTTTGCACAAAACCCAAAACCTGCCCGCGCCGGTTTATGGCATGCATCAGGGCACGGTCGGGTTTTTGATGAATGATTATGCCGAAGAAAATCTGTTAAAACGTATCAATGCGGCTGAAATAGCGCAGATTCACCCCTTGCACATGACCACCACCTGTCTGGATGGCAGCAAAACCACAGCTTTGGCGATTAACGAGGTTTCCTTGTTGCGTGCAGGCCCGCAGGCGGCAAAGTTGCAAATCACTATCAATGGCCAAGTGCGCATGCAAGAACTGGTTTGTGACGGCGCGCTTGTTTCAACCCCTGCCGGTTCAACTGCCTATAATTATTCTGCCCACGGGCCGATTTTGCCGATCGATGCCAATATATTGGCGCTAACAGCCGTGGCCGCGTTTCGCCCGCGCCGCTGGCGGGGGGCTTTGCTGCCTATGGATGCAAACATCCGTATCGATGTGCTGGAACCCGATAAACGTCCGGTTTCGGCGGTGGCCGATTCAACCGAAGTGCGCGGCGTGTTGCGGGTTGAAATCAGGTCAGAACCACATATTACACATAAATTATTGTTTGATCCCGGCCATGGTCTGGAAGAACGCTTGTTACGCGAACAATTTGTTTAGGGGATACCATGGGACTTAGTGCAGGAAATCAGTTAAAATGGTGGGGCCTGTTTGCCGTGGTTCTGGTGGCGTTTTTCTGGCTGTTCAGCAGCGTTTTACTGCCGTTTATTGCTGGCGCGGCGATTGCCTATTTCCTTGATCCGGTGGCGGACAGGCTGGAACGTATGGGCATGCCACGCGCCATGGCAACATCCATTATTTCGCTGATTGCGGTTTTGGTCGTAATTTTTATTCTATTGCTGATCGTGCCGCTTATTGCCGAACAGCTGGTGGGGCTGTTTCAATCCGCGCCCGATTATGTTGCCAGATTACAGGCTTATCTGGCAGAAAAATTCCCGGGGCTTTTCATTGAGGATTCCCGTATCCGCCAATCTTTGGCCAGTCTTGAAGGGATTTTGAAAGATCAGGGCGCGGTGTTTATCAACGGGGTGCTTAGCAGTTCGCTGGCGGTGTTCGATTTTATGCTGATCCTGTTTATCACGCCGGTTGTGGCGTTTTATCTGCTGCTGGACTGGGACAAACTGGTGGCCACGGTTGATAGCTGGATGCCGCGCCAGCATATTGAGGAAATTCGCAAAATCAGCCGTGATATTGATGGGGTTCTGGCGGGGTTCGTGCGCGGGCAGCTAACCGTCAGCATGATTCTTGGCAGTTTCTATGCGATCAGCCTGATGCTGATCGGTTTGCAATACGGGTTGGTGGTTGGGCTTATCGCCGGTATTCTGACGTTTATTCCTTATGTAGGCACCATGGTTGGCGGGACATTGTCGATCGGGCTGGCGATATACCAGTTTTGGGATAATCCGGTCTGGATCGGGGCTGTGGCGCTGGTTTTTGTTGTTGGCCAGATGGTCGAGGGCAATTTTCTAACCCCCAAACTGGTGGGTGGCTCGGTCGGGTTGCACCCTGTATGGTTGATCTTTTCGCTTTCGGCATTTGCAGTTCTGATGGGGTTTGCCGGCATGTTGATTGCGGTGCCGGTGGCGGCCAGCATCGGGGTGTTGGGACGGTATTTTATGGCTAGATATATGGAGAGCGGGCTGTATCGCGGCCCGCAACCCCCCGAAGAATGAACAAATCTGCCCAACAGCTTGTTTTGCCCTTGCCGGTGCGCGCCGCATTGGGGCGCGATGATTTCTTTATTGCGCCTTGCAATGCCATGGCGGTGCATCAGCTGGATGCATGGCAAAATTGGCCCCGTCACAAACTGGCCTTGATCGGGCCAACCGGTGCTGGCAAAACCCATCTGGCCCATGTCTGGGCCACCCAAAGCAGCGCAGAGATCATTGATGCGAAAAACATTGATCTTGCCCGGCTTGAAAATGCGCCGGCTGTGGTGGTGGAGGGGGGCGAAAATATCTGCGGTAATCCTGCTGCGCAAGAACAGTTGTTTCATCTTCATAATGCCATGAATGCCAGCAAACGCCCCTTGCTGTTAACCGGCCGCAATGCCCCCGCACGCTGGAATATCGTGTTGCCCGATTTGGTGTCGCGGCTATCCGCCATTCCGCTGGTGCATCTGGAAACCCCTGATGATAGCTTGCTGGGGATGATGATGGTAAAGTTGTTTTCCGACCGGCAGGTCTCGGTTGGGCCAGAGCTGATTGCTTATTTGCTAAAACATATGGACCGCTCTTACGGGGCGGCGGTGATGTTGGTAAATGAATTAGACAAGGCCGCATTTTCAGCCAAACGCCCGCTAACGGTGCCTTTGGCAAAACAGATATTGGCAGGGTTACATGAACGCTGATTTTCTAAATAATCCGGTTGACGGGGTTTGTGATTGCCCGGCGATTGAAATTACCGATCCAAAACGGTTTTTCAATCGTGAAATGTCGTGGCTGGCATTTAACTGGCGGGTGCTGGAGGAATCGGAAAACCCCAAAGTGCCCTTGCTGGAAAGGGTGCGGTTTCTGGCAATTTCCGCTACCAATCTTGATGAGTTTTATACGGTTCGGGTGGCAGGCTTGCGGCAATTATTGCGCGAATCTGTAGCCAAGCTTAGCAATGATGGCCAGACCGCGGCGCAACAGGTTGAGGCCATCAACATTGACGCCCATGCCCTGATGCTGCGCCAACAAATCAGCTGGCGCAAATTGCGGGCTGAACTGGCGGACGAAAAAATCCAGATCCTGTCGGCGGGTGATATTCCTGATACAGACCACGAGGCGCTGGAAAAACTGTTTCTTGAACAGGTGTTTCCGATTCTAACCCCGATCGCGATTGATCCCGCGCATCCGTTTCCGTTCATTGCCTCGGGCGGTTTTGCGCTGGCCTTGCAGCTAAAACGCAAAGGCGACAAACCAAAACTGGAGGCGCTGTTGCCGGTGCCTGCGCAAATTCCGCGGTTTTACCGGCTGGCGGATTTACCCGATGGCACCATCCGGTTTTTACCATTGGAAAGCCTGCTGGAAATGTTTTTTACCCAGCTTTTTCCGGGCTATAAATTACAAGGCAATTGTGCGTTCCGCGTGCTGCGCGACAGCGATCTGGAGGTCGAGGACGAGGCCGAAGATCTGGTGCGTGAATTTGAAACCGCCCTGAAACGCCGCAAACGGGGGCAGGTGATCCGGCTGAAAATCTCGGGCAATGCCCCCGATGGATTGCGCCAGACAATCATTCAGGAAACCGGCGTTATGCTGGACGAGGTGATCGAGGTTGACGGGCTAATTGGCATGACCGATCTGACCGAGCTGGTGATTAAAGATCGCCCCGATTTGTTGTGGAAACCGTTTTCGCCCCGGGTGCCCGAACGGGTGCTGGATTTTGACGGTGATATTTTTGCCGCGATCAAACAAAAAGATATGCTGCTGCACCACCCCTATGAAACCTTCGACACAGTCGTGCAATTTCTGAAACAGGCGGCGGCAGACCCGAATGTGCTGGCCATCAAACAAACGCTTTACCGCACCAGCCGCGACAGCCCGATTGTGGCAGCATTATGCAAAGCCGCCGAAGCAGGTAAATCCGTGACCGCGATTGTTGAGCTAAAAGCCCGCTTTGACGAGGCTGCAAATATCCGCCTGTCGCGATCATTGGAACGCGCCGGTGCGCAGGTGGTTTACGGATTTACCGACTGGAAAACCCACGCCAAAATCTCAACCGTGGTGCGCCGCGAGGGCAAAAAGCTGGTGACCTATACCCATTTTGGCACCGGCAATTACCATCCGATTACCGCCAATATCTACACCGACCTGTCGCTGTTTACCTGTGACAAGGCGTTGGGCCGCGATGCCACCAAAGTGTTTAATTATGTTTCGGGATATGCCCAGCCAGAAATACTGGAAAACCTGTCAATCTCGCCGCTGACCCTGAAAGAAACGCTGCTGAACAACATTGAATCGGAAATCGAATTTGCCAAAGCAGGTAAGCCTGCGGCGATCTGGGCAAAGATGAATTCGCTGGTCGAGGTCGATGTGATTGACGCGCTTTACCGTGCCAGCGGGGGTGGTGTGAAAATTGATCTGGTCATTCGCGGCATCTGCGCCTTGCGTCCGGGGGTGCCGGGATTGTCGGAAAATATTCGGGTCAAATCGGTGGTAGGGCGGTTTCTGGAACATTCCCGCATTTGTTGTTTTGGCAATGGTCATGACCTGCCATCCACAAAATCAAAGGTCTATATTTCCAGCGCAGACTGGATGGGGCGCAATTTGAACTGGCGGGTGGAAACGCTGGTGCAAATCAAAAACAAAACCGTGCATGCCCAGATTATTGATCAGGTGATGGCCGCCAATCTGGCGGATCAGGCCCAAAGCTGGGTATTGCAAAGCGATGGTGGGTATATTCGCCATGATACAGGCGAAAAGGCTTTTTCCTGCCATCGGTTTTTCATGGAAAACCCGTCGCTTTCGGGGCGGGGTCGTGTCGGGGCCAAAGATGCGCCGCGTCTGACCCATTCGCATGATTGATCTGGCACATGATTGATTCGGTTTCAAATCGCATGGCGGTAATCGATGTCGGGTCAAATTCCGTGCGGCTGGTGGTTTTTGACGGCGCCGCGCGCTCGCCCGCATATTTTTATAATGAAAAAGTGCTGTGCGGCTTGGGGGCAGGCATGGCCCAATCCGGCGTGCTAAACCCCGAGGGCCGCCGCCGTGCC
>JALSGU010000143.1 GCA_026982575.1 Paracoccaceae bacterium
CAACTGGCTGAATTCACCGATACCTCGATGGCGCGCCTGAAACTGGTGCCGCTGGCTGCCAAGGTAATGGTGCATCTGGTTAACCGGTTAACCCCTTGTTCCATTGCCATTTCCAGCTATGGCATCCGCGAGGGCATGTTATTTGAAAAAATGCCGCAAAAAACCCGTGATCTTGACCCATTGCTGGAGGCATGCCGGTTTATGGAACATTCAAACGCCCGTTTTCCCGGTTTTGGCGATGCGCTTTATCACTGGCTTTTGCCGCTTTATACGGGCCGCCCGCCCGCGTTTTTGCGCCTGATGCATGCAGCCTGTCTGTTGCATGATGTAACATGGCGCAGTCATCCCGATTATCGCGCCGATATGAGCTTTGAGGCCGTAACCCGCGCTAATATGGGTGGCATTAACCATCAAGGCCGGTTGTTTCTGGCGCTGGCGATCCGGTCACGGTATAAATCATCAGGCTTGGATAACCAGCCAGCATTGCTGTTGCTGGATGATGAAACCGCCATTGAGGCCCAAAAACTGGGCAAAGCCATGCGGCTGGGCGCGATGGTTTCGGCGGCTTTGGCCACCACATTGGCGCAAACCGAAATTTCGCGCAATGACGGGGTTATCACGCTTTGCCTGTCCGAAACGGGGCTGGCCGGTGAAGTGGTTGAAAAACGGCTTAACAGCCTTGCCAGCGCATTTGGATGCAGCGCCAACCTGACCAGCCGCAATTGAAAAAAGCGGCCCGTTGCCCGAGCCGCTTTTAATATCTCCCTGAGACTTGAGCCATTATTACAAGGCCTTTTGTCAAAGCTGGTAAGCCCGTCCTGACGGTTTCCCGTGGCGATCTTCTGCGCAGCTTGTCCGTTCTTATACCGCTGTTAACCGCGATTCTGCAACGGTTTTTTCGCCGACTTCCAAATCCTTTCATTGCAGCCCATGCCCCCTTGCCTTAAACGGGATATAACAGTTTTTCCGGAGCCAATCACATGCGTCTTTCCCGTTATTTCATGCCCACATTAAAAGAAAATCCGGCTGAGGCCCAGATTGTCAGCCACCGCCTGATGCTGCGCGCCGGCATGATCCGCCAATCCTCGGCAGGTATATATTCATGGTTGCCGCTGGGGTTCAAAATTTTGCGCCGTCTTGAAAATATCGTGCATGAAGAACAAATGCGCGCCGGCCATATTCCGATGTTGATGCCCACTTTGCAATCGGCGGATCTATGGCGCGAATCCGGTCGTTATGAGGATTACGGCAAAGAAATGCTGCGCATCACCGACCGGCACGGCCGCGATTTGTTATATGGTCCCACCAACGAGGAACTGATCACCGATATTTTCCGCAACAGTGTTGGTTCCTATAAAGAATTGCCCAAAACCCTGTATCACATCCAGTGGAAATTCCGTGACGAGGTCCGGCCTCGGTTCGGCGTGATGCGGGGCCGTGAATTTTTCATGAAAGACGGCTATAATTTTGATCTTGATAAGCCCAGCGCACTGCATGCCTATAACCGCCATCTGGTTAGTTATTTACGCACCTATGAACGTATGGGGTTAAAAGCCATCCCGATGAAAGCCGATACCGGCCCGATTGGCGGCGATTACAGCCATGAATTTCTGGTGCTGGCCAAAACCGGCGAATCCGAGGTGTTTTACGATAGCGCCGTGACCGAATTATCACTGGGGGATCGTGCCATTGATTATGATGATTATGCCCAATGCCAAGGCGTGTTTGATGAATTCACCACGCCATATGCGCGCACCGACGAAACCCATGATGCAAACCTGTTTGCGCAGGTTCCCGCTGAACGTCAAAAAACCGCGCGCGGCATCGAGGTGGGGCAGATTTTCTATTTTGGCACCAAATATTCCGACAGCATGAATGCCACCGTAAACAGTGCTGATGGCAAACAGGTGCCGGTGCATATGGGCAGCCACGGCATTGGTGTTTCGCGGCTGGTTGGCGCGTTAATCGAGGCAAACCACGACGATAACGGCATCATCTGGCCCGAAGGTGTCGCGCCGTTTCGGGTGGGGATTGTGAATTTGAAGCAGGGCGGCGAGGCCACGGACCCGGTTTGCGAGATGCTTTACAAAGGTTTGCAGCTTTGCGGGCTTGATCCGCTTTATGATGA
>JALSGU010000144.1 GCA_026982575.1 Paracoccaceae bacterium
CATCATCCATATCTGTGGGATGCGAGGTGGTAAAGCGGATGCGCTCCAACCCGTCGATCTTGGCCATTTCGCGAATAAGCTTTGCCAAGGTCCAATCATCGGCCAAATAGGCGTTTACGTTTTGACCTAAAAGATTGATTTCGGCAACACCGCGTTCCACCAGATCACGGGCCTCAACCAGTAATTTTTCAGCAGGGCGCGATACTTCGGAACCCCGCGTATAGGGCACCACGCAAAAAGCGCAAAATTTATCGCAGCCTTCCTGAACGGTTAAAAATGCCGATGGCGCACGCCGTGCCTTGGGGCCGCGCGGCAGGTGGTCAAATTTATCCTCAAGCGGGAAATCCGTATCAACAGCGCGCTCGCCTTTATCTACCTTGGCCAGCATTTCGGGCAGACGGTGATAGGCTTGCGGCCCAACCACCAAATCAACCATCGGCTGGCGGTGGATAATTTCTTCGCCCTCGGCCTGCGCCACGCATCCCGCCACGCCGATTTTCAGATCCGGCTTGGCGTCTTTGAATTTGCGATACCGGCCCAGCTCGGAATAGATTTTCTCGGCGGCTTTTTCACGGATATGGCAGGTATTCAGCAAAATCATATCCGCATCATCGGGTTTTTCAACCAGATCATAGCCCGTGGCGGTGATAGCATCGCCCATGCGTTCGCTGTCATAGACGTTCATCTGACAGCCATAGGTTTTGATATACAGTTTCTTAGGGGCTTTCATGCCGCGATTCCCGATTTCCAGATTGCATGCCGTCCCAATACCGGAGGAACGACACAAGCGCAATCAATCAGGAGCGACGGCGTTTTCCCAAGCCGATTTTTCTGGCCAGTTCTTGCCGCTTTATTGTATAATTCGGTGCCACCATCGGATAATCCAGCGGCAAGCCCCATTTGGACCGATACTGATCCGGCGACAGGCCAAAAACCGTGTTCAAATGCCGCTTGAGCATTTTCATCTTGCGCCCGTCTTCCAGGCAAACCAGATAATCCGCATGGATGGATTCCGAGATTGGAACCGCTGGCGGGGCTGTGGTTTTACTGGCAATTCCAAGTCTACTCAAATCCATCAGCTTTGAATGAACCGTTGATATCAGCGATGTGATGTCTTGGGGATCGGTAGGTTTATTGCCAATATGGGCGGCAACAATATCCGAAGTCATTCTTAACAAGCTACAAGGATCAACCTCTTCGGGTTTTGCATCCATTACATTTCTCCGTCAATCAAATAGATAAATCACTGCCATTACCTCGTCAAAGACAATGCCAATAATCGTAACTTTACAGTTTACTTTCGCCGGACTCCTCCGGACATGAACGAGATACCGACGCATCATTTATTAATTTTCAGACAAACACAATGGGGGTTAACAAATTATTGAATGCATATTTTACTTAGAGCGATTGTTTTTATTGGAAAATATTCCCCATAGGTTGCAGAAACCAATTTATAACCGGACAAAATACATGGTGTTTGAAATTTATTTTACACAGCCGTATATTTCAAACAGGAAAATCCAGCCGGTTGGCCGAGTTCAGGAATTGGCAAGCAAATGAAACCAAAAAGCCACGCCCCCGGGCATCAATTAAACCTTTCAGCCGGTTCGGCATCTGTCATTGTGGCGGTGTCGCTGGTGCTGCTGAAACTGTGGGCCTTTGCCGAAACCGGGTCTTTGTCGGTTGCGGCCAGCCTGGCCGATTCTGCGCTGGACCTGATTATTTCGCTTTCCGGCCTGCTGGCAATTGTCTATTCGGCGCGCCCTGCGGATAGCGATCATACATTTGGCCATAATTCAGCCGAAGACATTGCCGCTTTGGGCCAGGCAGCATTGTTAACCGTATCGGCAGCGGCGATCACATGGGGGGCTATCAGCCGTTTGTTGCAACCCGAACCGCATTTGCTGACATCAGAATCCCGGGGCATCATGGTGATGGGGTTTTCGGTTGTGCTGACTTTGGCTCTGGTATTGTGGCAACGGCGCGTTTACCGGCAAACCGGATCAAAAGTCGTGCATGCCGACAGCCTGCATTATATTTCCGACTTGATCCCGAATATCGGCGCAATAATGGCGCTGGCGGCATCAGCCTATTTTGCGATACCCCAGATTGATTCTGTTGTGGCACTGGCGGCTGCGATGATATTGTTTAGTGGCGCATTTCGCATCGGCCGGCTGGCCTTTGACGCCTTGATGGACCGCGAGGCTAGCCCCGAAACGGTTGGCAAAATTATTGAAATACTGGATGGATGGCCGAATGTTCACGGCTATCATGATCTAAAAACCCGCACCTCGGGGGCAAAGGTTTTTGTGCAGGTCCATATTGAGCTGGACGGCGCGCAAACGCTGGAAAGTGCCCATTTGATCGGTAAAAACCTGAAAGCCGAAATTACCCGCAACATCCCGTTTGTAGAGGTGATTGTTCACAAAGACCTTAGGGAATAACTTTTTCCACTGGCAAACAAGCCGCGATTGCCTCGATCAGGTTTTTTTGCAAAATCGGTTTGCTCAGGAAACCATCCATGCCTGCTGCAATACAATCTTGTCGGTCGGATTCAAACGCGTTGGCGGTTAAGGCAATAATCGGCGTTGGCTTTTGTTGATTTGCGATTTCAAAATTCCTGATTTTCCGGGTTGCTTCCAGCCCGCCCATCACCGGCATGGAAACATCCATCAAAACAACATCGCTGGCATTGCTTAAAAACATATCAACAGCGATCTTGCCATCATTTGCAAACCGGATTTCAACATCCTGGCTTTCGA
>JALSGU010000145.1 GCA_026982575.1 Paracoccaceae bacterium
GTGCTGTTTGCCGAAAAACACCAATCCGAATTCCCGCAAGCTGTGCGGGACGTGGCACCAATGGAAACAAAGATCCACACACTGGATGTGCGCATTAACAGCGATTAACGCCTAGGGTCAGTACTCATTACAGCCACCAAATGACGATAGCGGCGATGCAGATTGCGGATAGAAATGTGTATGCGCATCGGCCATATCGGGCTGCTACGCGCCTCCAATCCTTAAGCCGATCAAACATGTTTTCAACCTTATATCATTGTTTATACAATGTTTTACCATAGGTGATCTGACATCTCCGATTTTTCTTTGGCGGGATGCACAGCCAAATCCCTTTGCCGATCAACCCGTCGCAAAACCAGCTGGCGTCATAGCCTTTGTCAGCCAAGAGAAATTTAGCAGCAGGCAGGTTGGGGGCCAAATTTCGCGCCCCGTCAAAGCCCGAAATCTGGCCCGCCGTCAGGTGCAGGCGCACGGGGCGCGTCCTTGACCATCGCAAACGGCGCGTAATTTGGAATTCAGCCCGCTTGGAAATCCTGAATGTTAATTAGGTCTTGGCCCTAATCCCGTTTGGCAGGCTTGCGGCGTTTGCCTTTGTTTTTGGTGTTGGCCGGTGCTGCCGGTTTTCCGGGGGCTGCGCTTTTCTTGGGGCGTTTCTTTTTGCTGGTATCAGGCCCTTCATTAAAGGCGGCTTCGGATTCCGGCTGCCATTTGGGCTTTTTGTCAAAAGACTTTTTCTTTTTGTCATAGGGTTTTTTGTCAGACTTATCGTAGGGTTTTTTGTCATACGGTTTTTTGTTTTTACCCTCGAACCTCGGGCGCGGCATGTTGGCAATATCCGGGGCTTTATCCAGCAATTTTAGCTGGCCGCGATCCTCCAGTTGCAAGCCTTTGCCCAATGCTTTGGTAAACCCGTTCAGGCTTTTCTTGGTGATCTCGATGAAGGTTTCATTTTCCTGCACCCTGATCGCGCCAATATCGCCATTGTCTATATTGCCGCCTTTGCACAGGGCAGGCAGCAGCCATTTGGCCTCGGCGCGCTGGCTGCGGCCAATGTTGAGGCTAAACCAAACGCTGGGGCCAAATGTAGTGCGCGGGGCCGGTTTGCCTTTTTCATGCGACACACCCAGTTCCTCGGGGGCGGATTGTTTGGCGTTGTTTACGCGCAAAAATGCGGCCGCCAGCTGTTCAGCGCTGAATTTTTCCACCAGCCTGTCAACGGCGCTGCGCTCATCCTCGGAAATTTCCTGTGTCCATGTCGGTGCATCTACCAACCGTTCATTATCACGTTTGATTACTGCATCCGCGGACGGGGCCTCGCCCCAGTTTGCATCGACCTTGGCGCCGCGCAGCAGGCGTTCGGCTTTGCGCCGTGCTTTTGGCGGCACGATCAGGGTGGAAACGCCTTTGCGCCCCGCACGGCCCGTGCGGCCTGATCTGTGCAATAATGTTTCGGAATTGCTGGGCAGGTCGGCGTGGATCACCAGTTCCAGATTGGGCAAATCAATGCCGCGCGCCGCCACGTCGGTGGCCACACAAACCCGCGCACGGCCATCCCGCATGGCTTGCAATGCATGGGTGCGTTCATTTTGTGACAGTTCACCAGACAGGGCCACCACCGAAAATCCACGGTTTGAAAACCGTGTGGTCAGACGGTTAACCATGGCGCGGGTGTTGCAAAATACCAGTGCATTCTTGGCCTCGTAAAACCGCAATACATTGATGATGGCGTTTTCGCTGTCGCGCGGGGCTACGTTCAGGGCGCGATATTCGATATCGTCATGCTGGCGGGATTCACCCGAAGCCGTAACCCGAACCGCATCACGCTGGTAATTTTTGGCCAATGTTGCAATCATTTTTGGCACGGTGGCCGAAAACATCAAGGTGCGGCGTTCAATCGGCGCCTTTTCCAGAATAAATTCCAGATCCTCGCGAAAGCCGAGATCCAGCATCTCGTCAGCTTCATCCAGCACCACGGCGCGGATATCATTCAGCTTGATAGAATTGCGCATAATATGATCGCGCAGACGCCCGGGTGTGGCCACAACAATATGGGCGCCACGGTCCAGATTGCGCCGTTCGGTGCGCATATCCATGCCCCCCACACAGGATGCCACAATCGCGCCGGCACCGGCATAAAGCCAGTCAAGCTCGCGTTTGACCTGCAAGGCCAGTTCACGGGTTGGCGCGATGATCAGCGCCAAGGGCTTGTTGGCGCGGCTGAAATTGCCGTCTGCCTCAAGAATAGTGGGGGCAATAGCCAGACCAAATGCAACGGTTTTGCCCGATCCGGTCTGGGCAGATACCAGCAGATCGGCATTTTCCAATGCAGGGTCGGTTACGGCCTCTTGCACTTGGGTCAGGGTTTCATAGCCGCGCTTATCCAGCGCATTTTTCAAAGTTTCGATCACAATATAGCCTTTAAGCATCAGGGCTGGTGGTTCCGGCTGCCCCGTTGTGGTGGCGGCCTTTCCAGCAAAAACGCCCCTCGCTTTGGGGCAAGGGGCGTTCCTAGACGCTTTTGATGGCAATGTATAGTTCTGTTATGCCGCAGCTGTGGCCAAGGTTGATTTACGCTGTGAAAATGATTGCTGGTCGGGATTGATTGCGCCAAAGCCGATCCTATTAATGCGCATGAAACGGGTGGCCCAGAGGGCGTATTATCGTGTGTTTTTGACGGGAATTAGGGAGATATTCTTTTGCTACAAACTGTCATCACACTTGTCTTGTTTTTATTTCCGCTTGCCTACAGTCCGGGTCCTGG
>JALSGU010000146.1 GCA_026982575.1 Paracoccaceae bacterium
GTGAAATGGCGGCTGAGGTTGGCTATCCGTTTATGCTCAAGGCCTCATGGGGTGGCGGCGGGCGCGGTATGCGCCGGATCATGACGCCGGATGATCTGGAAGATATGGTGCTGGAAGGCCGCCGCGAGGCCGAAGCCGCCTTTGGCAATGGCGATGGGTTTCTGGAGCGGCTGGTGCAGCGCGCGCGCCATGTCGAGGTGCAAATTCTGGGCGACAGCTTTGGCGATATTTACCACCTATGGGAGCGGGATTGTTCGGTGCAGCGGCGCAATCAAAAAGTGGTGGAGCGCGCGCCTGCGCCTTATTTATCGCAAGAGCAGCGCGAAAATCTGTGCGCGCTGGGCCGTAAAATCTGTGCCCATGTCGGGTATGAATGCGCGGGCACTGTTGAATTTCTGATGGATATGGACACGGAGGAATTCTTTTTCATAGAGGTAAACCCCCGCGTGCAGGTCGAACATACGGTTACCGAGGAAGTCACCGGCATTGACATCGTGCGCGCGCAAATCATGCTGGCCCAAGGTGCGACAATTGCCGAAGCCACCGGCAAGACCAGCCAAGCCGATGTGGTGTTGAACGGCCACGCCTTGCAATGTCGGGTCACCACCGAAGACCCGCAAAACAATTTTATCCCTGATTATGGCCGCATAACTGCCTATCGTTCGGCCACGGGCATGGGCATCCGGCTGGATGGCGGCACGGCTTATTCCGGCGCGGTGATTACGCGTTATTATGACAGCCTGCTTGAAAAGGTTACCGCTTGGGCCAACACGCCCGAGGCCGCGATTGCGCGGATGGACCGTGCCTTGCGAGAATTTCGTATCCGCGGGGTTAGTACCAATATTGCCTTTGTCGAAAACCTGCTGAAACACCCGAAATTTCTGAATGATACCTATACGACCACTTTTATCGACAACACGCCCGAGCTGTTCAATTTCAAAAAACGCCGTGATCGGGCGACCAAAATCCTGACCTATATTGCCGATATTACCGTCAACGGACATCCCGAAACTGCGGGCAGGGCGGAACCTGCAAAACACACGCGGGCGGCAATTGCACCAGCGGTGCGTGGAAACCACGCACCCTACGGCACCAAGAACCTGTTGGAGGAAAAAGGCGCGCAAGCGGTGGCTGACTGGATGCTGGATCAGAAACAATTGCTGATCACCGATACCACCATGCGCGACGCCCATCAAAGCCTGCTGGCCACGCGAATGCGGTCTATGGACATGGTGAATGTCGCCGAAAGCTATAGCCAAAACCTGCCGCAATTGTTCTCGATGGAATGCTGGGGCGGGGCGACCTTTGATGTGGCGTATCGTTTCTTGCAAGAATGCCCGTGGCAACGGCTGCGTGATCTGCGCGCCCGTATGCCCAACCTGATGACCCAGATGCTGCTGCGCGCCAGCAACGGGGTGGGATATACCAATTATCCCGATAATGTCGTGCAGAAATTTGTAGCCCAAGCTGCCGAAACCGGCGTGGATGTGTTTCGGGTGTTTGATAGCCTGAATTGGGTGGAAAACATGCGCGTGGCCATGGATGCAGTTAACGATTCCGGCAAGCTTTGCGAAGGCACCATTTGTTACACCGGCGATATTCTTGATCCGGATCGTGCCAAATATGACCTGAAATATTACGTGGATATGGGCAAAGACCTGAAATCGGCGGGTGCGCATATTCTGGGCCTCAAAGACATGGCGGGGCTGTTGAAACCGGCCGCCGCGCGGGTGTTGGTCAAGGCGCTTAAGGAAGAAGTCGGCTTGCCGATCCATTTTCACACCCATGATACCAGCGGTATTGCTGCGGGCACAATTCTGGCAGCGGCTGAGGCTGGCGTTGATGCGGTTGATCTGGCCATGGATGCATTTTCAGGGGGCACCAGCCAACCCTGCCTTGGTTCGGTGGTTGAGGCCCTGAACCATACCGATCGTGACACTGGCCTTGATATTAAATCCATCCGGCAAATCTCTGATTATTGGGAGGCCGTGCGGGGCCAATACGCCGCCTTTGAATCGGGCACCAAAGCCCCCGCATCCGAGGTATATTTGCATGAAATGCCCGGTGGCCAGTTTACCAACCTGAAGGCGCAAGCGCGCTCCATGGGGTTGGAGGATCGCTGGCACGAAGTGGCGCAGACCTATGCGGATGTGAACGCGATGTTTGGCGATATTGTCAAGGTTACGCCGTCCAGCAAGGTAGTGGGCGATATGACCCTGATGATGGTTAGTCAGGGCATCACGCGCGCCGAGGTCGAAGACCCCGATGTGGATGTTTCCTTTCCGGATTCTGTTATTGACATGATGCGCGGCAATCTGGGCCAGCCTCCGGGCGGGTTTCCGGCGAATTTTGTTAATAAGGTGTTAAAGGGCGAAAAGCCCAATACCAACCGCCCGGGCCTGTCGATGCCCGCAGCTGATCTTGAGGCCATCCGCGCCGATGTTTCCAGTCAGCTTAACGGATTTCAGGTTGATGACGAAGACCTGTGCGGATACCTGATGTATCCCAAAGTTTTCCTCGATTACATGGGCCGTCACCGTGTTTACGGGCCGGTGCGCACCCTGCCTACCCGGACGTTTTTCTATGGCATGCAGCCCGGCGAGGAAATCAGCGTTGAAATCGATCCGGGAAAAACCCTTGAAATTCGTCTGCAAGCGGTGGGCGAAACCAATGATGACGGCAATGCCAAAGTGTTCTTTGAGCTAAACGGCCAGCCGCGCAACATTCGGGTGCCCAACCG
>JALSGU010000147.1 GCA_026982575.1 Paracoccaceae bacterium
TGCAACTGCCTGACGGGTTTGACACCCAGGTGGGCGAACGCGGGTTGAAATTATCGGGCGGTGAAAAACAGCGGGTCGGCATTGCGCGCACGCTGCTGAAAAACCCGCCGATATTGTTGCTGGACGAGGCTACCTCGGCATTGGATAGCGAAACAGAACAGGATATTCTGGAAAGCCTGAAAGCAATGGGGCAGGGCCGTAGCGTGATCACCATTGCGCACCGTCTTTCCACCGTGGTCCATGCCGACCGGATTGTGGTGCTTGAAAAAGGCCATGTCACCGAGGAAGGCACCCACGAAGAACTGCTGGCCAAAAACGGCCGCTATGCCAGCATGTGGAAACGCCAGCAAGCCGATATGGAATATTCAGCCACGCTTGCAGAACTGGATAAATAAGCCCGACGTTCCTGCAAGGCGTATCAATATCTTTCCCGCCCGGGTTCGACAGCCAGGTGGCCGGTCTTTTTTCGTAATCACATGGCGCTTAACTGTGCTTTGCATAAGCATGTTACATGCCTGATTTACCTGAAAAGTGGGTAGTGTTGCAAATTTGATATATTGCGTTAAGGTAAAGCCACTTTTAACGATATTGGCGCAATTATTAAGTTTCCGGTTTTTGCGCTTAGCAAGGGAGAAACGATGAAAAAATTATTACTTAGTGTATCTCTGATAGCCCTTTCAACCAACACGGTTTGGGCGCAAGATTTTTACGGCTATATCGGTGCAACAGCCCAAATCAATCATGTTGATAATATTGTTAACGATCCCGCAGTCGGGGGGGCCGATAACGAGCCGTTTGATTTCAATCAATATGGCGTGGCCGGTGCGTTTGGCATGGATTTTGCCAATGGCTTTTATGGCCAAATAGATTTCCGCTATCAAAAAACCGATGTGCCGTCGAACGCCGATGATGTTTTGCACGAGGGATCGCTTATTGCGCTTCGCGGGGGCAAAGATTTCGGGGCTTATAATGCTGGTGGCTTTATTGGCTATGTGGATATTACAGGTGATCGGGTTAGCGATAATCGAAAAATGCAGCGGGTTGTTTATGGCATTGACGGAACCTATGCCATCTCAAATTCGGTATCTTTATTTGGCGAACTTGGCGGCATTGGTGGCCCCATGGGCGATCAGGGGACTGGCGGTGATGATGGCATTCATGATGCATATTATGCGATTACCGGGCTTGAATATGCCTTATCACCGGCTTTGGCGCTTGCTGGCCAAGTCGGGTATGCCCGTGGCACACACGACAATGACCGGCTGGATTTGTCATTCGCTGGCGTTGCAATCAGCTATCAAACCAATGTGCCGGGGCTTTCGACATATTTGCGCGCCGATTACACGAATTTTTACCAGTTTGTCGAGGATGATGGCTTGGCCTCTACCACCGTTCAGCTTGGCCTAAATTATGCGTTTGGCGCGGGTTCTGCATCTGCCAACCGGTTACGTCCGCTGGCCCCTTACGAAGACTGGCTGGGTTATTCCGGCGGGCATCTGGAATAAACCGAACCCTTTTGCGGGCCAAGGTCAGTGCAGGCGCCTAAGAAACAAACTACAAAACTCCCGGTTTTACTGCCGGGTTTTTTTGTTGGCCGCATCAGAATCACCGGCAGATTTTAAGGTTTTGGTATTTACAAGGGCCGTGCCCTGGTGATCTATTTGCTTTGTCAGCTTTGGCAATCACTAGGAAACCACAATGAAGTATCCCGATACATATTACGCAGATGAAATTGGAAATATCCCGCAAAAACCTGCGTTGGAGCGTGACATCACGGTTGATACCTGTGTGATCGGCGCGGGCCTTGCAGGGCTGACCACAGCGCTAGAGCTGGTTCGAAAAGGCCAATCCGTTGCGCTGCTTGAATCGCACCGTGTGGGCTGGGGTGCTTCGGGGTGCAATGGTGGGTCGGTGCTTGTGGGGTTTGCCGAAAGCAGTGCGAATATTGCCAAAAAGATCGGTTCTGAAAAAGCCGCCAAGCTGCATGATTTATCGCGCGAGGGCGCTGAATATATCCGCAAGCAAATTTCCGATCTGAACATCGAGGGCGCGCTTGAAGGCGAGGGCCGTTATAGCGCGGTGCGCCATGGCAACTCGGTGGCGGCAAAAGCGCAGGTTTTGGCAGAAAACACTCCCCAAGATACCGGAGTTGTGTTTCTTAATCATGCCGAGACCCGCAAGATTTTGGACACAGAAAAATATCACCATACGGTTTTTATTCCCAACGGCTTTAACATCCAGCCGCTGCGCTATGTGCTTGGTCTTGCTGCAGAAATTGATCGCCTTGGCGGGCATATCTTTGAAGACACCAAAGCCCTTGGCCTGAGACAGGAAAATGATGTTTGGCAGGTAAAATGCGCGTCCGGAGTGGTTACCGCCAAAGACGTTGTGCTTTGCACCAGTGCCTATGATTTTGATCTGTGCAAAACCGTTTCCCGTGCAATGCTGCCGATTGCCACCTATGTGATGGCCAGCAAACCGATGGCTGCGCAGCTGGACAAAGCCATCAAAACAACTTCGGCAATTTCCGATACCCGCCGTTCGGGCGATTATTATCGACGCCTTAAAAACGGCCGGCTGTTATGGGGCGGGCGCATTACCACACGCACCAGCAAACCGGGAAAATTGGCCAATATGCTAAAGGCGGATGTTGTGTCGGTTTATCCGCAGCTTGCCGATATTGAACTGACCCATCACTGGGAAGGCTTAATGGGATATACCCGCCACAAAA
>JALSGU010000148.1 GCA_026982575.1 Paracoccaceae bacterium
CCGAGGCGGTTTTGTTGAAAATTATTGCGGCAGATGACCGCGCCATGAGCGACCCCGCGCCATTTGTTGCAGTGACAAATCTGGGGGACAGCTCGGTTGATTTTTCAATGCGGGTCTGGGCGACCAAAGATGATTATTGGGCCATGCGCCATGCCATGATCCGCCAGATCAAAGAACAGTTTGACAAGGCAGGCATTGATATTCCGTATCCAACTGTGACGCAAATTCAGGTGGGGGCAGCGCCCGTTGTACAGAAAGTTTCGACGAAAAAGGCCTGATCCGGCACTGTTGCATTAAGTCTGTGGTTTGTTGATATTCACGGTTTTCCATTACCGAGGTTGCCGATGTCACGCCCTGATCCGTTCAAAGACCATGGCTTTCCACCCGGGATCACCCTGTTAGCCGTGGGCCGGAACTGCCGCTATGCGCTTTCTTATCTGGATGCTCGCGATATGTTATCTGAACGCGGCGCCTGAGTTGATGTGGACCAGCCATCCCGAGCCATCATAACAACCCCGCCAACAACATCTTGGCCGAATTGCTGCGCGGCTGCCACAGTCCGCGGTCAATGGCCTCCTGAAACCGCTCTGCCATTTCGCGCAAAGCGGCTGGGTTGGCATTTTCTATAAACTCCCGTGTCGGGTTGTCTTCCAGAAATGCGCTATACACCAGATCAAAATGGTGGTTTTTTACTGCCCGCGTCGTGGCGGCAAAAGCAAACATATAATCGACCGTAGCAGCCATTTCAAACGCGCCTTTGTAGCCGTGGCGCTTGACGCCTTCGATCCATTTCGGGTTCACCACGCGTGATCGGATCACCCGCGCCATTTCTTCATCCAATGTGCGTATAACCGGTCGTTCAACGCGGGAATGGTCGTTATGATAAATCTTGGGTGCTTGGCCTTGCAGGTGTTCAATTGTGGCGGCTACCCCGCCTTCAAACTGGTAATAATCATCTGAATCCAGAATATCATGTTCGTGGTTATCCTGATTATGCACCACCGCTTCGACCTGTTTTAGCCGTGTTTCCAAGGCATCCCGCGCGGCCGCGCCCGCCTTGCCGCCGCCATAAGCATAGCTGCCCCATTGCAGATAGGCCTCGGCGAAATCGGATTTATCTTGCCAGATGCGTTCATCAATCAATGCCTGAAGCCCCGCGCCATAAGCCCCCGGTTTTGATCCAAATATCCGTGCAGCATCTTCGCCCGCCCTGAACCGCGCAGCGGCCGGGTTCATATCATCGGGTTCATCCAGCTTCATCACTGCCTGCACTGCGCTATCAATCAGGTCAATCTGCGCCGGAAAGGCATCGCGGAAAAACCCTGAAATGCGCAGGGTTACATCCACCCGGGGCCGGTCCAGCACACTAATTGGAATAATCTCGAATCCTGACACCCGCTGGCTGTTGCCGTCCCATGTGGGACGCACGCCCATCAAGGCCAACATTTGGGCAATATCATCGCCACCAGTGCGCATATTGCTGGTGCCCCATGCGGTTAACACCATGGTGCGGGGCCAGTCGCCCTCGTCCTGCAAATGCCGTTCAATCAGCGCAAAAGCCGATTTCCAGCCAAGTTTCCATGCGGTGGGGGTGGGCAAGGTGCGGCTGTCGATGGAATAAAAATTGCGCCCTGTCGGCAGCACATCCAGACGCCCGCGGCTGGGCGCGCCCGAAGGGCCGGGGGCTGTGAAGCGGCCCTTGAGGCCGTTGAGCAGACCCCGCATTTCCTGCGGCCCACAGCTCCGCAAGGCCGGCAAAACCCGCGCGTAAATTTCTTCAACCACCAATTTTGTGCGCTTCCACATCGGGTCGGGTTCCAGCCCCTCGACCAGCCGTCCGGCCATCCATTCCAGCCGCTCAATGCTGTCGCCTTTTGTGCGCCAGACATCGGGTAATGCCGCTTGCAATGCTTTGTGCTGCGGCCCGTCATACGCATCGCCCATCTGGCAATCCAGCGGATCAAACCCCATTTCCATATCATCGGCCAAGGCCCGCAATAATGATGCATCCCCCCCCTTGCCCATGCCACGCGGCACGCGCACCAGCGCCACGGCAAGGTCGCGCTCCAACCTGCCATCGGGGGATTGGCCAAAAATATGCAAGCCATCCCTGATCTGGCTTTCTTTCAGCTCACACAGGTAATTGTCGATCTGGTTCAGGGCGTTGTCTTCATCAGCCCAATCCACGCCCGCGTCTTCATCCAGCCTTGTGGCTTTGGACAGATCAAGTATTTGTTCTCGCAGCAATTTCAGGCGGCGCGGGTCCACCCCTGCGGCCTGATAATATTCATCGACCAACCCTTCCAGATCTTTGAGCGGACCATAGGTTTCAGCGCGGGTCAGGGGCGGGGTCAGGTGGTCAATAATTACTGCCTGAATACGGCGTTTGGCCTGGGTTCCCTCGCCGGGGTCATTAACGATAAACGGATAAAAATGCGGGGTCGGGCCGAATGCGGCCTCGGGAAAACATTCATCCGACAAGGCCAATGCCTTGCCCGGCAGCCATTCCAGATTGCCGTGTTTACCCATATGCACGATGGCATTGGTTTGAAATTGATGCCGCAGCCAGAAATAAAACGCAAAATAGTTATGCGGCGGCACCAGATCAGGCGAATGATAACTGTCGGTTGGGTCAATATTATAACCCCTTGCCGGTTGCACGCCGACGATAAC
>JALSGU010000149.1 GCA_026982575.1 Paracoccaceae bacterium
GGTTTGCGGGCGGGGCATAATGAATAGGTTCGCCCATAATGTCTTGCCGATCGTAACGGTTGTGACGATTATTTTTGCGCTCTGGTATGCGTTTGCCGTGGTTTTGAACAAAAACTGGGCTGAGGATAAAGCCAAGCGCGGCGGTTATGAGCTGACCTTCACCGAACTTGTATCAGACACATGGACCCAGAAAAAACCGCGCCTGCCAACCCCCAATCAGGTGGCGAGCGAAATCTGGAAATCAACAGGGATTGCCGCCGCCAAAAAATGGAACCGCACCGAGGGTGATCCGTTTCTGGAACGGATTGGCGAAGTTCTTGGCGATAAACGCAGCCTGATCCGCCATGCCTGGCTTACGCTTTCGGCGACCATGCTGGGGTTTTTATTTGGCACATTATTGGGCATTTTTCTGGCAATCGGAATTGTTTACAACAAGGCTATGAATAATTCGGTGATGCCATGGGTGATTACCAGCCAAACCATTCCCATTCTGGCATTGGCGCCGATGTTGATATTGCTGCTGAACGCGGGCGGCATTACCGGCATTGTGCCAAAAGCATTTATCGCGGCATATCTTAGCTTTTTCCCCGTGGTGGTTGGCATGGTCAAGGGCTTGCGCAGCCCCGATGCCATGCAGATGGACCTGATCCATACATGGTCGGCCAATAAATCCCAGATATTTTGGCGGCTGCGTTTGCCGTCTTCATTGCCGTTTTTGTTTCCGTCATTAAAGGTCGGGGTTGCGGCGTCACTGGTGGGGGCGATTGTGGCGGAATTAACCCTTAGTCAGGATGGCGGGCTGGGCGCGCGGATATTGCAAGCCAATTATTACGGGGCCACCATGCAGATATGGTCTGCCCTGATAACAGCGGCGGCACTGGCGGCCGGTTTGGTGGCGCTGGCCGGGCTGGCTGAGCGAAAAGTTAACAAACGCATGGGGTTTGTCACATGATTTTGGCGTTGCTGTCTTTGCCCGTCTGGGCCGCTGGCTGGGGGCTAAATATCTATATCTCGCGCCAAGAATATGGCCGCTGGACCAGCCCCGCATCAGCCGCGGTATTTGGCATAACCGTGATCATCATGTGGGAAATGATCGCGCGCGGGCTGGAGGTGTCGCCGGTGATATTGCCATTGCCATCAGATATTGGCCCGGCATTTGTGAATTCAACAGAAATCATGTGGGCGGATTTTGTCCAGACCTTTATCAAAGGCGCGCTGACAGGGTTTGCTATTGGCTGCGGTGCGGCTATTGGCACCTCGGTGTTGATTGACCGGTCGCCGTTTTTGCAGCGCGGGTTGCTGCCGGTGGGTAATTTTGTGGCGGCCTTGCCCATCATCGGCATGGCCCCGATCATGATCATGTGGTTCGGGTTTGATTGGCAATCAAAGGCGGCTGTGGTGGTGGTAATGGTGTTTTTCCCGATGCTGGTCAACACGGTGCAAGGGTTGCAAGCCAGCACCGCCATGCAGCGCGATCTAATGCGGACCTATGCGGCGGGATATTGGCAAACCATGTTTGCGCTGCGCATTCCCATGGCCGCGCCTTTTATTTTTAACGGATTAAAGATCTGCACCACCCTTGCGTTGATCGGTGCGATTGTGGCAGAATTTTTTGGCTCTCCCACTGTGGGTATGGGCTTTCGGATTTCGACAGGAGCAGGGCGGTTTGAGCTGGATCTGGTCTGGGCGGAAATTGTGGTTGCGGCGATGGCCGGTTCCGCGTTTTATGGTTTGGTAGTGCTCGCTGAACGGGCCACCACATTCTGGCATCCTTCCATCAGAAAATAGGATGCGTTCAACAAGGGAGAAGAAAAATGAGAATTTTGACAACAAGCCTGCTGGCAGGGGCGGTTTCACTGTCTGGCTGGGCAGCGGCCGCACAAGACGAAGTAACCTTGCAGCTTAAATGGGTAACCCAGGCCCAATTTGCCGGCTATTATGTGGCGCTGGAAAACGGGTATTACGAGGATGAAAACCTTGACGTTACCATCAAAGCCGGCGGCCCGGACGTGGCACCGGCACAAGTCATCGCCGGTGGCGGAGCTGATGTAGTGGTTGACTGGATGCCATCGGCATTATCTGCCCGTGAAAACGGCCTGCCATTGGTCAACATCGCGCAGCCGTTCAAATCATCGGGTATGATGCTGACCTGTCGTCGCGATGCCGGTGTTGAAAGCACGGATGATTTTGCTGGCAAAACGCTGGGTGTCTGGTTCTTTGGCAATGAATTTCCGTTCCTGTCATGGATGGCAAAACTCGGCCTTTCTGTTGACGGCGGTGATGATGGTGTAACCGTGCTAAAGCAGGGTTTTAACGTTGATCCGATCTTGTCTGGTCAGGCAGCTTGTGTGTCTACCATGACCTATAATGAATATTGGCAGATCATTGATGCGGGCTTAACGCCTGAAGAACTGATCGTGTTCAAATATCAGGATCAAGGCGTGGCAACACTGGAAGACGGGCTTTATGTGCTGGAAGAAAATCTGGCAGATCCTGAATTTTCTGATCGTATGGTGCGGTTTGTTCGGGCCTCTATGAAGGGCTGGAAATGGGCTGAAGAAAACCCCGATGCAGCAGCTGAAATCGTGCTTGAATACGATGAAACCGGTGCGCAAACCATTGAACACCAAACCCGCATGATGGGCGAAATTGCCTTGCTGACCGCTGG
>JALSGU010000150.1 GCA_026982575.1 Paracoccaceae bacterium
CCCAGCACCATATAGCCGCCGCATTCGCCATAAATCATGGCATTGCTTTGCCGCATTGCTGTCAGAAACACGGTGTTTGATGCTATTTTTCCGGCATATAGCTCCGGATAACCGCCGGGCAGAAAAACCGCATCCGCCAGCGGGTCCGGTCCCTGATCTGCAAGCGGTGAAAAATATGATATTTGCGCGCCCGCATCCCGCCAGCCCTGCAACAGGTGCGGATAGGCAAAAGCAAATGCCGCATCTTGGGCCACCGCGATATGCTGACCCAATGGCGAAAACCCCTTGGGCATATCGGCAGGTTTGATGTTTTTTGCCAATGAAACCAGCGCATCAAGATCAACATGGGTTTTAATCACCGCGCTGGCGGTTTCGATAAATTGCTCTAATTCGCCATCTTCTTGCGCCTGAACCAGCCCCAGATGCCGTGACGGGCGCGCCAGCTTTTCGCTGCGCGGAATGGACCCGATAACCGGAATCCCCTGCGCCTCGATCGCGCTTGTCAGCATATTGTGGTGGCGGGGTGATGCGACTTTGTTCAAAATAACCGCAACCACCCGAACATCGGCGCGAAACCCTGCCATTCCGGCCACAATCGCGGCTGCGGTCTGGCCTTGTTTGCTGGCATCCAGCACCAGCACCACCGGCAGGCCCAAAACCGCCGCCAGATCAGCAACCGAGCCTTTGCCCATCGGGTTATCAGCATCAAGCGCCCCGTCAAACAGGCCCATCGCACCCTCGACCAGCAACAATTCCCCGGCTTGGTGATGGGCCAAGCCGCGCAATTGCGCGGGTTTCATCGCCCATGCATCCAGATTAACACATGGCTTGCCACTGGCCCCGTGGTGAAAAGCAGGGTCGATATAATCAGGGCCGGATTTAGCACTGGAAACATCAATGCCACGATTGCGCAGCGCACGGATCAGCCCCAGCGTGACCATGGTTTTGCCCGCGCCGGATGCGGGCGCAGCAATGATCAGCCCGTTAGCCATTTTTCAACCGGTTCAGCTGTTCGCGCAACAAAACTCCGCGCCCAACACAAATAATCGCGGGAGATCCAATGCCGGTTCGGGCAATATCCGCTGCCGCATGTTCCAGCGTGGTTTCCAGCACTTCCATTTCGGGCATTGTGGCATTTTTCACCACCGCCACAGGGTCGCTTGCGGGCCGCCCACCCGCCATCAGCGCTGCGGAAATTTCAGCGATGTTTCGGATGGCCATATAGATCACAATCATCCCCGCAGATTTGGCCACCGCGTTCCAGTCAATGCTATCAGGTGCCAGCCCGCGTTTATCATGGCCCGTCAAAAATATCACCGAAGCGTTCACATCCCGCGAAGTCACCGGAATGCCCGCATAAGCCAGCCCGCCAATCCCAGCCGTAATGCCCGGAATAATCCGGAACGGAATATTTGCTGCTGACAGTGCTGTGGCTTCCTCGGCGCCACGCCCAAACACAAACGGATCACCACCCTTAAGGCGCAAAACCCGTTTGCCGGCTTTGGCAAAATCAATCAGCATCGCGGTGATTTCAGCTTGTTTAATCGATGGCTTCCCACCACGTTTTCCGGCGCAAATCTGTGTTGCATCGGGGCTGGCCCAATCCAGAATTGCCTCATTGACCAAGGCATCAAAAACAATCACATCCGCCGCTTTTATGGCCTCAACCGCGTGCAGCGTCAACAACCCCGGGTCGCCTGGCCCCGCGCCCACCAGCCAAACACTGCCTTTGGCAAATTCGGTCACAGCAACACCTTTGGTCGTAAAACATGGGGTATTTTAGGATCATACAGGGCTGAATCCTTGAAATCGCTTATATTGGCCAATGCAGGACCGATAAATATCAACGCTGTGCGGGTGATTTTCTCGGCCCGCACTTTCAGGCGAATATCCGACAGAGTGCCACGCAAAATCATCTCGTCAGGCCAACCCACGCGGTAAGCCACCACAACCGCGCAATCGGCGCCATAATGGGGGGCAAGCTGGCGTTCGATCTCTCGCAGGTTTCTGATCGCCAGATGGATCACCAATGTCGCCCCCGTGCGGCCAAAATTTTCCAGCGTTTCGCGCGGCGGCATATCGGTGGATTTCATCGACATACGCGTAAGCACAATGCTTTGGGCAATTTCCGGTATGGTCAATTCCTGCCCCATGGCCGCCGCAGCGGCGCTATAGGCCGAAACACCCGGCGTAATATCATAAGGAATACCATCTGCCTTTAACCGCCTAATCTGTTCGGCAATGGCGCCATATAACGCCGGATCACCGGAATGCACCCGCGCCACGTCTTGGCCTTTTTCATGGGCGGCAATAATTTCACCGTGGGTATCGTCCAGCGTCATCGGGGCGGTGTCCAGCACCCGCGCGCCTTTGGGGGTAAAGGCCACCACGGCCTCGGGCACTAATGACCCTGCAAAAAGGCAAACCGGACATTGTTCGATCAACCGCCGCCCTTTAATTGTGATTAGGTCAGGATCACCCGGCCCTGCGCCAATAAAATGAACCGTCATGATAGGTCTCCGTCAATTTTGCGCGCGTATCCACGCGGAGTATACATGCGCGGCCCCTCGCCCATTTGCGCCAGTTTTGAGTGGCTGGAGCCAACCAGCACCACCGTTAACATATCCACATCATCCACCTGCAACGCATC
>JALSGU010000151.1 GCA_026982575.1 Paracoccaceae bacterium
GTTCAAAAACCAGAAAAACCGGTTTTTCAAACAGCATTTTCAATATTTATGTGCTTTTGATAACCCCGGTATTTATGATTATTTTGCCATTACAGCAGGGCCAAAAACCCTGAAAAAACGGTTCGGGAAAAAAGCCCGTTCGCCTTCAAGGCAAACCCGCTGCACCTCGAAATACAGGGATATGGCGGATGGTTAAAAAACCCGTAAAACCGGCCTCGCGGCCTGATGGTGTTGGGCTTTTGGGGCGTATCCGCCTGTTTCGGCAAGATATTTTTGCATCACAACCCGCCAAGCTTTATAAAGCATGGATGGCGGAAACCCGCACGCCGTTTTATTCCAGCTATCTGATTAACCAGCCCGATCTGGTTAGGCTGGTGCTTAAAGAACGGCCCGAAGCATTCCCGAAATCGCCGGTTATTCATGACACGTTACGGGATTTATTGGGAAATTCGGTTTTTGTCACCAATGGCGAGGTCTGGAAACAACAGCGCCGCATCATTGATCCGGCTTTTGAAGGCGGGCGCATCAAAGACGCGTTTCCAGCCATGCGCGACGCAGGTTTGGCGGCCTTGGAGCGGTTGGGTGACGGGGGCGAGACCGAGATGGAATTCGAAACCTCCCACATGACGGCAGATGTGATTTTCCGCACATTGTTTTCCATTCCGATTGGCGATGAAACCGCCGCAAAGGTATTTACCGCGTTTCGCGATTATCAGCGCACCCAGCCGCTTTGGAATGTGCCGGGATTGCTGCAATTACCGCGCTGGTTTCCCCGGTTTCGCGCAAAACCGGCAACGGAGGCCGCGCGGAAAATTCGCGGATTGTTGCAAAAACTGGTGCTTGCGCGGCAGGCGGAAATTGCGCTCGGGGCGGCACCCGATGATTTGGCTACTAAAATAATGACCGCACGAGACCCCGAAACCGGGCGCGGATTTGACGCCGAAGAAATGATAGACCAAGTCGCGATATTCTTTTTGGCGGGGCATGAAACATCTGCCTCGGCTTTGTCCTGGGCGTTTTACCTGCTGGCCTTTGACCAAGATGTCCAGCAACGGCTGGCATCCGAGGTTGCCGATCTGGATATGGAAAACATCGCGTTTTCGCAATTGTCCAAATTGCGTTTCACCCGATCGGTTTTTCGTGAAACCCTGCGTTTATACCCCCCCGTGCCGATGATGGTGCGTGAAACCGTGCAAAAAGAAGCATTTCGCGACAGGGCAATCAAAAAAGGGTCGATGATTATTTTGTCTCCATGGCATCTGCACCGCCATGAACGCCTGTGGGAAAAACCCGATGAATTTGACCCTGACCGCTGGCAAACCGACAATGGCAAAGACTGTCAGCGCAAGGCATTTATTCCATTTTCAGTTGGGCCGCGTGTTTGCCCCGGTGCCGGGTTTGGCATGGCCGAGGGTGTTTTGCTGCTGGCGATGCTGGTGCAGAAATACCGGTTTGAAATTGTAAAAGAACCGGTGCCGGTCGCCTATTTGACCGTGCGGGCCAAAAACGGAATATTACTGCGGTTGGTGCCGCGGAGCTAGGCGCGGTTAAAATACATGCTTTGAATTCCTGCTTTCACTATTCTGCATACTATTGTATACACAAATTGAACGTTAGCAACGGAGATAACGCCATGGACCAAAATCACTCTAGAATTTCGCATCTGGAAACACCTTGTCTTATTCTGGA
Source organism: Paracoccaceae bacterium (assembly GCA_026982575.1). Taxonomy (GTDB): domain Bacteria; phylum Pseudomonadota; class Alphaproteobacteria; order Rhodobacterales; family Rhodobacteraceae; genus UBA3077. The sequence continues at coordinate 1,690 of JALSGU010000151.1, forward strand.
CGAAACGCTGATGATGGAAAATATCCACAGGCTGCAAGAACGGGCGCAAATGCTGGGTGTAACCCTGCGGCCCCATCTTAAAACGGTAAAATCGGTTGAGGCTGCGCAAAGGGTGCTGGCCAATGGCAACGGGCCGGCCACTGTTTCAACATTGCGCGAAGCCGGAGTTTTTGCAAAAGCCGGTATGAAAGATATTTTATACGCAGTCGGCATCGCACCGCAAAAACTGCCTTTGGTGTTGGCAATCCGTGAAACGGGCTGTGACCTGAGCATCATACTGGATTCAAAAGCACAAGCCAAAGCGGTTGCGGCCGCATCGCGAACCGCTGGAAAACCGATTCCGGTGCTGATCGAGATTGATTGTGACGGCCACCGTGGCGGGTTAACACCAAATGATCCGGAGCTGATCCGGATTGCAAAAATATTGCACGAAAACGGCGCTGAGTTCCGTGGTGTGTTGACCCATGCGGGCGAAAGCTATGGTGTTTATGGCGCCAAAGCACAGGCAGATTTTGCCGAGCAGGAGCGCGCGGCAGCAGTACTGGCGGCGCAAAACCTTGGCAATGCAGGGTTGCCTTGCGCTGTTGTCAGTGTGGGTTCGACCCCAACGGCCCATGCGGCAAAAGATCTAAGCGGCGTGACGGAATTGCGGGCCGGTGTATATGTGTTCTTTGATCTGGTCATGGCCGGTATCGGTGTATGCAAAACCGGTAATATCGCCCTGTCTGTGCTGACAACCGTGATTGGCCACCAGCACAAAAAGGGCTGGATCATGGTTGATGCGGGCTGGATGGCAATGTCCCGTGATCGGGGCACGGCAGCACAGCGGGTTGATCAGGGTTACGGGCTGGTCTGTAACGAGGCGGGGCAGGTTTTGCCTGATCTTGTTATGAACACAGCCAATCAGGAACATGGCGTTATCACCTTGCGTGCAGGCACAGATGGCCAGCTTCC
>JALSGU010000152.1 GCA_026982575.1 Paracoccaceae bacterium
TCCCCAAAGAACCCACAGAATCATTGAAACGCCGTGTGCCCTCTTTGCTGACGCTATGATGGGGGTCCTCCGGCAGATAAAAGGATAGCGTCATGTTTAAACTTCATGAATTACAAGACAATCCCGGTGCGACCAAATCCAAAAAACGCAAGGCGCGTGGCCCGGGTTCGGGCAAGGGTAAAATGGCTGGCCGTGGTATCAAGGGCCAGAAATCGCGCTCCGGTGTGGCGATCAAAGGTTTTGAAGGCGGTCAGATGCCGCTTTATCAACGGCTGCCAAAACGCGGCTTTAACATGCGTAACCCCAAGCACCATGCGGTTGTGAACATCTCGATCCTGCAAAAATTCATTGATGCGGGCAAGATTGATGCTTCAAGCCCAATCACCGAACAAGTGATGCTGGAATCAGGCCTTGTGCGCCGTATTAAAGACGGTGTGCGTTTGTTGGCCAAAGGTGAAATCACCTCGAAAATCGATATTTCCGTAACCGGTGCCTCCAAGGGCGCGGTTGAGGCTGTTGAAAAAGCAGGCGGCAAGGTCACCCTTCCGGCATAAAGTGCCGAATTGCGGCTTTCAAACCTTGCGGCTGTCAGGCGCAGGCCTTACATTTAGCAACAGGTTAATTTTGCGCCGCCAAAGCCAGTAACCGGCTTTTGGCGGCGTTACACTTATAAGGGGCCAAAAATGGCATCTGCAGCAGAACAAATGGCAGCCAACATGAGCTGGGGCGCGCTGGGTAAATCCGGTGATCTTCGCTCTCGCATCTTCTTTGCGCTGGGGCTTTTGATGGTTTATCGCGTTGGCACCTATATTCCGGTGCCTGGCATTGACCCGGTGGCCTTGGCCGCTTTTTTTGAGGATCAAGCCGGTGGTATCGGTGGCATTCTTGATATGTTCACCGGCGGCGCGCTTAGCCGTTTGGCTATTTTTACGCTGGGGATCATGCCTTATATTTCGGCTTCGATCATCATTCAGCTGATGACCTCTATGGTCCCCTCGCTTGAAGCTTTGAAAAAAGATGGCGAGCAAGGCCGTAAGAAAATCAATCAATATACCCGTTACGGCACCTTCTTTCTGGCGCTGGCGCAATCCTATGCGATTGCGGTCGGGCTTGAAAGTCAGGGGCTTGCCTCTGATCCGGGGTTGTTTTTCCGTGCATCGGCCATGATTACACTGGTGGGCGGCACTATGTTCCTGATGTGGCTGGGTGAACAAATTACGGCGCGCGGCATTGGTAACGGTATTTCACTGATTATCTTTGTGGGTATCATTGCCGGTCTTCCCGGTGCGATTGCCCAGTTCTTTGCGGCGGGGCGTTCCGGTTCGCTATCTACCCCGATCATTCTGTTTATGCCGGTGATGGTTTTGGCTGTGATTGCCTTTGTGGTGTTTGTTGAACGGGCCTTGCGCAAGGTTCATATTCAATACCCCAAACGTCAGGTCGGCATGAAAATGTATGGCGGCGAAAGCAGCCACCTGCCGATGAAGCTTAACCCGTCAGGGGTTATTCCGGCGATCTTTGCATCCTCGATTTTGCTGTTACCGACTACGATTACCACGTTTTCCAGCGATGGTGGCACTGGGTTTTTGGCCACGATTGCGGCCTATATGGGTCGTGGGCAGCCGCTTTATATGATCACATCGGCGGCGTTTGTGATTTTCTTTGCCTATTTTTACACCCATAACGTGGCGTTCAAAACCGATGATGTGGCCGATAACCTGAAGAAACAGGGCGGCTTTGTGCCAGGCATTCGCCCGGGTGCCAAAACCGCGGCTTATCTTGATTATGTGATGAACCGTCTGTTGGTGGTTGGCTCGCTTTATCTGGCCGCAGTGGTGATCTTGCCGGAATTCCTGCAAGCCAACGGCGCAATTTCTTTTGCCTTTAGCGGCACCTCGATTTTGATTGTGGTTTCGGTAACGATGGATACAATCAATCAGGTTCAGTCCCACATGTTGGCGCACCAATATGAGGGACTGATTGAAAAATCGAAAATGCGGGGTAAAAACCGCTCCAAGGCAAGGAATGCGCGCCGATGAACATTATTCTGCTTGGGCCACCGGGGGCTGGCAAAGGAACGCAGGCCCACCGTTTGGTGGCCGAGCAGGGAATGACGCAATTATCAACCGGTGACATGCTGCGCGCCGCGCGCATATCGGGCACAGAAATGGGCAAACAAGTGGCAGCCGTAATGGACCGCGGCGATCTGGTTACCGATGAAATCGTGATCGGGTTAATTGCCGAACAGCTGGATGGTGATGCATCGGGCGGTTTCATTTTTGACGGGTTCCCCCGCACGCTGGCACAGGCGGATGCGCTGGGTGAATTGTTAAGCGCCAAAGGCCAATCGCTGGATGCCGTGATTGAAATGAAGGTTGACGATGACGCCTTGGTGGCGCGCATCACTGGCCGGTTCACCTGCGGGGAATGTGGCGCGGTTTATCACGATGAAACCAAAAAGCCGGCTGTTGAAAACACCTGTGATGTTTGCGGTGCAGTAGATAAATTCAAACGCCGCGCGGATGATAACGAGGAATCGTTGCGCACCCGCTTGATGGCTTATTACAAAGACACCTCGCCTCTGATCGGGTATTATTATGCCAAAGGCCAG
>JALSGU010000153.1 GCA_026982575.1 Paracoccaceae bacterium
GGCGATTTCGCTTTATGCTACCCGTCAGTGGAAACATTCTTTTAGCCAGTAGCGCCACTGAAAAAGCTACGGAAAACTTATACAAAATTACGTTACTTTTCGCCGCTTCCTGCAAAAGTTACCGCAATTCCTTAACCATCACATGCGCCGCAACCAGCCCCTTTTCGGGGTGCAAAAACGCCTTGGGAACTGTCCCGACAATGGCAAACCCTTGGCGGTGCCACAATGCCAGCGCACCCGAATTTGTCTCGACCACCAAATTAAACTGCATCGACAAAAACCCCAGTCGCACTGCTTCGGTTTGCGAAAATTCACACATCAGCCCCGCCACACCTTTGCCCCGTGCAGCCATACCAACCGCATAGCCACAATTGCAAATATGTGCGCCCAAGCTCGGTTGATTTGGCTTTATATAAAACGTCCCCAGCACCGTCTTGCCCTGCATGGCGACATAGGTTGCCAGCGGCGCATCAACCCATATTTTCTTGGCCTCTGCCTCGGTGATATCGCGCGCAAACGGATAGGTTTCACCAGCGCGGAAAATCGGCTCCAGAATCTGCCAAACCCCGGGCCAATGGATATCTTTCAGTTCTTCAAGCTTTACCATAGGTTCAGATAACGCCAATTTCATGTTTTGCCCAGCCTCTATAATCTGACGCGGTTGTGAGTTTACTTTCATTTCTTTATATGCAATTTGTCGAATATCAACTTCATGGAGCCATGTTATGCGCAAGATATTCGGATTTTTTCAAGTAATTTCAATGGTGTTACTGGCCAGTGCAGCAACAGCACAGATACGCCAAATCACGCCGGATATGGCACGGGAAATGGCTTTGGCCGGCGAAATTGTTTTGATAGATATCCGCGAGCCTTTTGAATGGCAAGAAACCGGCCTTGCCGATGTTGCCCTGACAGCCGCGATGCGCAGCGAAAATTTTGTTGAGACACTGATTGCCATTCGCAACCAGAACCCCGACATCCCCCTGGCGTTGATTTGCCGGACAGCCAATCGTTCGGGCTATATGACCCAACAACTGTTTGATGCGGGTTTGACCGACGTGATTGACGTCATCGAGGGCATGGCCGGTTCGGGTACAGGGCCGGGCTGGGCAGCGCGCGGATTGCCGGTTCGCGCATATGATGCGCCGGTCAATGCGGCGATATCGACCATCCAACCCTGAAGGCAACGGTTGCGCTATTGGCATATATCGGTGAATATAGGGTAATTATCTCATAAGCGGAGCATCGGAAAAATGCGTAAATTTCTTGTTGTCATGGATGATAGCCCCGAATTCCTGAACGCGTTACGCTTTGCCGCTATTCGCGCCAAAAAAACCGGCGGCGGCGTTGAGATCCTTGGGATAATCCCCCCCGAGGAATTCCAGCACTGGATCGGCGTCGGCGACGTTATGCGCGCCGAAGCCCGCGAACGGATCGAGGAACATTTCAAGGTCTTTTCCAAATGGATGATCGACAAAGAAGGCGTTGAACCCGAACTGGTGATCCGCGAAGGCGAAAAAGCCGACGCGGTGCTGGAACAGATTTCCGAAGACAAAGAGGTTGGGGTGCTGGTTCTGGGCGCCTGTATCGGCGCCAGCCCCGGGCCGCTGGTTACGCAATTGGTCAACAAACTGGGCGGAGATATGACCGTGCCAATAACCGTTGTTCCCGGTGCCATGACCAAAGAAGCCATTATCGCCGTTAGCTAAAATCCCAACCTGAATCGGCTGTTGTTGACGGAAAAACCCGAATGGCGGTCGCATTGGCCAAGGTGCCTTCCAGCGTTATTCCGGTTTGGGCATGAATGGGCCAGAACACCGCCCCATGGGCGACAACCAGCGGCACGCTGTCATGGGATAATACCTGATCAAATGCCGCAAATACCCGTTGCTGGAATTCAACATAGGTTTCAGCCTTGTCCGGCGTGTATCCTGCCCGCCATTTATCCGAAAAGCTTTTGCCGCTGCGCAATGTGCCCTCAAGCACACCAAAATTGCATTCCTGCAATCCGTTGATTTCCGTCAATGGCAGGCCAAGCGCCGCGTTCAAAATATCGGCTGTGGCCCGTGCGCGCCTTAACGGACTGCTGAAAATATGGGTGATCCCGCAATTTTTCAGGCTGTCAACCGCCGCTTGGGCCTGTATAATTCCGGTTTTGTTCAGCGGAATGTCTTTGCTACCCTGATAGCGTCTTTCAAGGTTCCAGTCGGTTTGGCCATGGCGGATGTAATAAAACGGTTTTTTCAAAAGCATAAACGCATCAATAGCCAGCCCCGATTTAATTCGCAACCGCTTGTTATAACCCCCTTCCGATTACTTGACTTTTTTGGTCAGGCCCGCCATATCAGGCATAACCCGAAAGGCAATATTATGTTTATCCAAACCGAATCCACCCCGAACCCTGCCACCCTGAAATTCCTGCCGGGGCAGGCCGTGATGCAAATGGGCACCGCTGACTTCCCCAATGAGGAAAGCGCCGTTACCTCGCCATTGGCGCAGTTGATTTTTGCGTCCGACGGCGTTGCCGGCGTGTTTTTCGGGCCGGATTTTGTAACCGTGACCAAAACAGATGCGGTTGAATGGGCCCATATCAAACCCGCCATTCTTGGCGCGATCATGGAACATTACCAATCCGGCAATCCGGTAATGGCCGATGATAGCGGCACGGTTGGCCATGCGGAACATGACGGACCGGATAAAGAAATTGTCAATCAAATCAAAGAATTGCTGGATACCCGCGTGCGCCCTGCTGTGGCACAGGATGGCGGCGACATTACCTTTCACGGTTTTGATCAAGGCGTGGTTTATTTGCATATGCAAGGCGCCTGTGCGGGCTGCCCGTCATCCACCATGACCCTGAAAAGCGGTATTGAAAACCTGTTGCGCCATTATATCCCCGAGGTGACCGAGGTTCGCCCTGTTGCCGTCTAAAACACCGATAATTCTTGCATTTGACACCTCGGCTGCGCAAAGCGCGGCCGTTTTGTTGCGGGGTGATACGGTGCTTGGCCAACGCCATGAGACCCTTGGTAAAAATCAGGTGCAGCGGCTTTTTCCGATGCTTGAGGAAATCTTGGCTGATGCGGCCATCAGCTGGTCTGACCTGAATTTGATTGCGGTTTGTGTTGGTCCGGGAAATTTCACCGGCACCCGTATTGGCGTTTCCGCCGCGCGGGGATTGGCGATGTCGCTGGAAATTCCGGCCATCGGGGTCTCGGTGTTTGAGGCGGCAGCACTGGCAGGCCTTGGGAATGGTGCTGCAAAAATCACCGTTGGCATGCAACTGCCGCGCAATAAATTTGCCATACAGGGTTTTGCCACAGGCCACCCTCCCATTGCCCTGACCAAACCGGGCTTATGTAACCATGGCACCATAAGCCCTTATGAAATCACACATATTGCTGAATTTGCCAGACAGACCTTTGCCAAAACCGGCAAAGCCCCGCCGCCTGCGCCGCTATATTTGCGCGCCGCCGATGCCGCCCCTGCCAAAGACCAGCCGCCGGTGATACTGGATGACGCCTGATCAGATGGCACATATCCATGCGCTGTGTTTTACAACGCCGCGCCCGTGGAAAACCGCAGAATTTGCCAAAATGCTGGCCAGACCGGCGGTTTTTGTTTTGCATTCAAACAGTGGTTTTGCCTTGGGACAAATCGCGGGACCAGAGGCCGAATTGCTGACAATTGCCATCCATCCCGACGCACAAGGCAAGGGAAACGGCCGCAAGTTGCTACAACAGTTTATCGAATCAACCAGCCAAAACAACATTTTCGACATCTTTCTAGAGGTTGCCGAAACCAATATCCGCGCGATAAACTTTTATAAATCCGCAGGCTTTGAAAACACCGGTCGCCGCATGGCTTATTATACCCCTCCATCGGGGCCAAAAATCGCTGCAATTACAATGAAATATACGTTACCTACAGCATCAGGGGCAATTTTGGGCCGTTAGGTCAAGAAATGAAGGAAATATGAAAAAGGCATTGACCCCTGCCCACCCGAACCGCTTTACTAACACATCGTATCTCCGGCTTTCCGCGCGTTTCGTTCGCGGTTGGTTTGGATTTCTAAATATTGGGAGAACCAAATGAAACTACTTACAACTCTTATGGGTGCAGCTGCACTGGTTGGCGCATCATCAATGGCGTTTGCCGGCAGCCATGGCGGCGGCGCAACCCCTGCCCTGATTTTTGATCTTGGCGGCAAATTCGACAAATCATTCAACGAATCATCCTATAACGGTGCCGAGCGTTTCCGCGAGGAAACCGGCATTGAATACCGTGAATTCGAACTGCAATCCGACGCCCAGCGTGAACAGGCGCTTCGCCGGTTTGCCCAGCAAGGCAACAACCCTGTTGTTGTGGCCGGCTTTTCAAATGCAACGGCCATGGGCATTGTTGCAGCTGAATTCCCCGACACCGACTTTGTGATCATCGACATGGTTGTTGATGCGCCAAACGTGCGTTCGGTTGTATTTGCCGAACACGAAGGTTCTTACCTTGTTGGCCTGTTGGCTGCCATGGCATCGGAAACCGACACGGTCAGCTTTGTTGGCGGTATGGATATTCCTTTGATCCGCAAATTTGAATGCGGTTATTTCCAGGGCGCGCGCGCTGCAAACCCCGACATCAACCTGATCGGCAACATGACCGGCACCGATGGTTCCGCATGGAACAATCCGGTTAAAGGTGGCGAACTGACCATGGCCCAAATCGAAGCCGGTTCGGGCGCTGTATTTGCAGCGGCTGGCGGCACGGGTCGCGGTGTTCTTCAGGCGGCTGCGGATGCTGGCATTTATGCCATTGGCGTTGACAGCAACCAGAACTATATGCACCCGGGCACCATGCTGACATCAATGATGAAGCGGGTTGATGTTGCTGTTTACAACGCATTCAACGATGTGAATAACGGCGAATTCACCACCGGTATTATTGCCATGGGTCTTGCCGAAGACGGTGTTGGCTGGGCAGATGATGAATTCAATGCCGACCTGATCACCGACGAAATGCGCGCTGCTGTTGATGCGGCCCGTGCCGGTATCATTGCTGGCGATATCGTTGTGCATGACTATATGTCTGACGGCTCTTGCCCGGTTAACTAATCGGACATGACTGTAACTGAAAACCCGGGGCAGCCAAATGCGGCTGCCCCAACGCCGCCAGCGATTGAACTGATCGGCATAAGCAAAGCATTTGGCCCGGTGCAGGCCAATAAAGACATTACCATGACCGTCGCCAAAGGTGCCATTCACGGCATTGTCGGTGAAAACGGCGCCGGTAAATCGACCCTTATGTCGATCCTTTACGGATTTTACAAAGCCGATTCGGGCCGCGTGAAAATCAACGGGGTTGAAACCGAAATCACCGATAGCCACGCCGCGATTGCGGCCGGCATTGGTATGGTGCATCAGCATTTTATGCTGGTTGATACTTTTACCGTGCTGGAAAACGTAATTCTGGGTGCCGAAGATGGCCCCATGCTAAAGCCCAGCCTTGCCAAGGCCCGCAAGGAATTGCAGCGTCTGGCCAATGAATATGAACTGGACGTAGACCCCGACGCCATTGTTGGCGAAATTTCCGTGGGCTTCCAGCAACGGGTCGAAATTTTAAAAGCCCTGTATCGACAGGCAGAAATTCTTATTCTGGACGAACCCACCGGGGTTTTGACACCGGCCGAGGCCGACCACCTGTTCCGCATTTTGAAAAACCTGAAGGAACAGGGCAAAACCATTGTTCTGATCACCCATAAACTGCGCGAAATCATGGATGTAACCGATACGGTTTCGGTCATGCGGCGCGGCGAAATGACCGCAACCATTGAAACCGCTACCACCAGCCCGTCAAAGCTGGCCGAAGCCATGGTAGGGCGCAGCGTGATCATGGAGGTCGAAAAAGCCCCGGCAACGGTTGGTGAAACCGTGATGGAGATCAAAAACCTGGTTGTCAAAGACGGTCAGGGCGTTGAGCGGCTTAAAAACATATCTTTTTCGCTAAAACGTGGTGAGGTTTTGGGCATCGCTGGCGTGGCAGGCAACGGCCAGACCGAATTGCTGGAGGTGCTGGGCGGCATTCGCCCTGCCACCAGCGGCGAGGTCATCATGAAAGGCGATTCCATTGACCTGACCATCAAGGCCAACGCACAGAAACGCCGCCATCGCGGCATTGGCCATGTCCCCGAAGACCGGCACGCACGCGGTTTGGTGATGTCTTTCAAGACATGGGAAAATACCGCGCTTGGCTATCATAACGAACCGGAATTCAGCAAAAAATTTGGCATGGCCAATCAAAAAGCCATGCTCGCCGATGCACAAGGCAAGATGGAGCGGTTTGATATTCGCCCGCCCAATCCACAGCTTGTGGCCTCCAGTTTTTCCGGCGGCAACCAGCAAAAAATCGTGCTGGCCCGTGAAATTGAGCGCAACCCCGAGGTCTTGTTGATTGGCCAGCCAACCCGCGGGGTTGATATTGGCGCGATTGAATTTATCCACCAGCAAATCGTAAAACTGCGCGATGCGGGCAAAGCCATTTTGCTGATCTCGGTTGAACTGGACGAAATTCAGGCGCTATCCGACCGTATTCTGGTAATGTTTGACGGCATTATTCAAGGCGAACGCCTGCCTGAAAATACCGATAAAAACGAGCTGGGCCTGCTGATGGCCGGCGTTGATCCGGAGGCCGAGGCATGAACACTGGTATCCCCAAATGGGTTGACGTTATTCTGATCCCGCTTTTGTCGCTGATACTGGCTTTTGTGGTATCGGGGCTGGTGGTGCTGTCGATCGGCAAAGACCCGATACAGGCCATTAAACTGATGGTTTACGGGGCATTCCGGCTGAATGACGGCATTGGGCCAACGCTTTATTACACCACCAGTTTTATTTTTACCGGCCTTGCGGTGGCGGTGGCGTTTCACGCCAAGCTGTTCAACATCGGCGGCGAGGGACAAGCCGCGATTGCCGGTGTCGGTGTTACCCTTGTTATGCTGGCATTTGACTGGCCACACTGGACCATTGCGCTGTTGGTCGGCACGCTGGCAGCAGCGGCATTCGGGGCGGCATGGGCGGCTGTTCCGGCCTATTTGCAGGTGAAACGCGGGTCACATATCGTGATTACCACCATTATGTTTAACCTGATTGCCGGTTCGGTGATTGCCTATTTGCTGGTCGGACCATTGCAGGCCAACGGGTCATTGCCCGAAAGCTCGCGGTTTCCGTCAGCGGCGGCATTGCCGACCTTGCATGATATTCTGGGTGTGGTCGGCATCAATTTTGACCGGTTTTCCGATGCAAATATCACCTTTTTCATGGCGCTTCTGGCAGCGGTCGGTGTCTGGTTACTGATCTGGAAAAGCCGTCTTGGCTATGAAATCCGGATGTTCGGAGAATCAGACAAAGCCGCTGTGTATGCGGGGATTTCGCCGGTAAAAATCACCATGATCGTGATGTTGATTTCAGGTGCCTTGGCGGGGTTGATGGCGGTAAACACCGTGCAGGGCCAAGCCGAGCGGCTGGTGCTGGGCGCTGTTGAAGGTGCCGGTTTTATCGGCATTGCCGTGGCCCTGATGGGGAGAAATCACCCCGTTGGCATTGTTTTGGCAGCGTTTTTGTTTGGCGCGCTAACCCAGGGCGGGGTGGAATTGCAATTTGAAATGCAGATACCGGCCCAGATGGTGATTGTTATTCAAGCCTTGATCATCATGTTTACCGGCAGTCTCGAAAATCTGGTGCGAATGCCGGTTGAACGCCTGTTCACCCGAATGAAAAAGAGGGCCGCATAATGGATTTTGGCAGCATATTGCAAATTCTGGATTCGGCCGTGCGGTTTTCAACCCCGCTTTTGCTGGCCTGTCTTGCGGGGCTTTGGTCTGAACGCTCGGGTATCTTTGACATCGGCCTTGAGGGCAAAATGCTGATCGGCGCGTTTGCCGCCGGTGCGTTTTCCGCGATTGCCACCATGCCGGTTTACGATGGCGGCTGGGGCTGGCAAACCGGCGGTATGTGGGTTGGTATGGTTGCCGCCATTATTGCCTCGATATTACTGGCTCTGATCCACGGAGTTGCATCCATCACCCTGCGCGGCAATCAGCTGATTTCCGGTGTGGCGATCAATTTTTTCGCAGCAGGCATAACCGTTTTGCTTGGCGCCAGCTGGTTTCGCCAGGGCGGCGACACCCCGCAATTGCCAGCTGGCGGGCGGTTTCGCCCGATCGAACTGCCGCTTTCGGAAACGCTTTCCGATGTGCCGGTGTTCGGGCCGATTTACCAAAACCTGATTTCGGGCCATAACCTGATTATCTATTTCGGTTTTTTTGCGGTGCTTGCCACCTATTGGGTGCTGTTTCGCACCCGCTATGGTTTGCGTTTGCGCGCGGTTGGTGAAAACCCCGGTGCCGTGGATACAGCCGGTATATCGGTGGTGAAACTGCGCTATTCGGCCATTATCATTACCGGCATTCTGTGTGGCATTGCCGGCGCTTATCTAAGCCTTGGCACCTCGGCACCCGGTTTTGGCCGTGATATGACCGCAGGGCGCGGGTTTATTGCGCTGGCAGCGTTGATATTCGCAAAGTGGCGACCGGTTCCTGCCATGTGGGCCTGTTTGCTGTTTGGCCTGCTCGAAGCTATTTCGACGAAATACCAATCCATTGATCTTGGCTTTATGGTGCTGCCCGGCCAGTTCATGCAAGCGCTGCCATATGTCATGACCGTGGTTATTCTGGCCGGTTTTGTTGGCAAAGCTATCCCGCCCAAAGCGGGCGGCGAACCCTATGTGAAGGAGCGTTAGCCATGCTGATTGATCTGATCCGTGCAAAAACCGGCGATGAACCGATTAAATTCGGCCTGATTCTTGGTTCCGGCCTTGGCCATATTGCTGATCAGGTTGATGGCGTTGCCATTGATTATGCCGACCTGCCCGGGTTTCCCCATGCGGGAGTTTCCGGGCATAACCCGAAACTGGTGATCGGCAATTTTGAAGGCGTGCGCGTCGCCGTGCTGGGCGGGCGGATGCATTATTATGAAAACGGTCAGGCAGACGTGATGCGGGTGCCCATTGAAACCCTGCATCAACTGGGCGCAGAGGCAATCATCGCCACCAATGCGGCAGGAAGTTGTGAACCAAATACAAAACCCGGCGATATTATGATGCTGACGGACCATATCAATTTTGCCGGCGCCAACCCGTTGATCGGCGAGCAAACCGACAAGCGTTTTGTTGCCTTGGCCGATGCTTATGACCCTGAAATGCGCGCAGGCTTGCGCGCTGCCGCAACTGCCGCCAATGTTGAAATGTCGCAGGGGGTTTACGCATGGTTTTCCGGCCCCAGCTTTGAAACCCCTGCCGAAATCCGCGCCATTCGCCGGATGGGGGCAGATGCGGTGGGTATGTCTACAGTGCCGGAGGTGATTCTGGCGCGATTCTTTGGCATGAAAGCCGCCGCAATTTCGGTGATTACCAATATGGCAGCGGGCTTAAGCTCTGAAAACCTGTCCCATGAACATACCAAAATGATGGCGCCAATCGGGGCACAAAAGCTGGAAAAGGTGCTGCGCGGCTATCTTTCTGGTCAATCGGGCTGAATTGCTCCAATATGTCGCAGATTTTGGATTGATATATTCAAGATTTGTGTTGTAAAGGAAATCACCGCATAAAGGTGACATCATGCAGATATATCTTCCTATTGCCGAAGTTTCGGTAAACATTTTCCTATTGCTGGGTTTGGGTGGCGGCGTCGGCATCCTTTCTGGCATGTTTGGCGTTGGCGGCGGTTTTTTGATGACGCCGCTGTTGTTTATGATCGGCATTCCCCCCGCAGTGGCGGTGGCGACCGAGGCAAACCAGATTGTGGCTTCCTCGTTTTCCGGTGTCTTGGCGCATTTCAGGCGCAAAACCGTTGATTTCAAGATGGGGTCTGTGCTGCTGGTTGGTGGTTTGGTCGGTGCAGCGATTGGCGTGCAGGTTTTCAAATACCTGAAATCCATCGGGCAAGTCGAATTGCTGGTCACCCTTACTTATGTGGTATTCCTTGGCATCATCGGGTCTTTGATGTTTGTCGAGAGCCTGAACGCCATTCGCAAATCCAAAAAACCGGGCGCGGTTTACAAGAAAAAGAAACATAACTGGATCCACGGCTTGCCATTCAAGATGCGGTTTCGCACCTCCAATCTTTATATCTCTGTCATTCCGCCGCTTTTGGTGGGGTTGCTGGTCGGCATTCTGGCCGCGATCATGGGGGTTGGCGGCGGGTTCATTATGGTTCCTGCGATGATTTACCTGCTGGGTATGCCTACAAAAGTTGTGGTTGGCACCTCGCTGTTCCAGATTATTTTTGTGACCGCCTTTACCACGCTTGCCCATGCCACCCAGAACTTTACCGTTGATGCGGTATTGGCACTGTTATTGCTGCTTGGCGGGGTTGTCGGCGCACAAATTGGCGCGCGCATCGGGGTTAAGCTAAAGGCCGAACAATTGCGTATTTTGCTGGCACTGCTGGTGTTGGGCATGTGTGGCAAACTGGCGATGGACCTATTGATCATGCCGTCTGAATTGTTCTCAATCGGCCCGGGAGGACATTGATATGTTGCGCATTCTAGCTCTTGCGCTGGCATTTATGGCCAGTGCTGTTTCTGCTCAGGAAACCGTTATCGTTGGCCTTAGCCAAAGCAATGTTGCCATTACCGCCAATTTTTCCGGATCAGACATTCTGGTGTTTGGCGCGGTCAAACGCAGTGGTGAATTGCCGGCTGATGCCAGCCCGCTGGATGTTGTGATCGTGGTTGAAGGCCCGCTGCAACAGGTCACCGTGCGGCGCAAAGAAAAGAAAATGGGCATATGGGTGAATATTGATTCCGTTGATATTGACGCCGCGCCCAGCTTTTTTACTGTGGCGACCACCGCACCGCTGGATGATATTTTGCCAGAATCCCTGCAACGCGAACACGCGATCGGGCTTGAATACGCGGTGCGCCTGCCCGAACAGGATCTTGATGCCGAAACCGAAACATTTAACGAGGCCATCGCCCGTATCCGCGTGGCCAACGGGTTATATTCCGAACGCGAAGGCGCGGTTAATTTCAGTCAGGAAACCCTGTTTGATACCGATATCGAATTGCCCGCCAACCTGATCGAGGGCGATTATACCACCAAAATTTTCCTGATCCGTGACCAGGAAATTGTTGGCCAGACCTCGATACAAATCTCGGTGCGCAAAACCGGCATTGAACGCTGGATCTATAATCTGGCGCAGGAACAAGCCTTGCTTTACGGGTTATTGTCGCTGTTGGTGGCACTGGTCGCGGGGTATGGCGCGTCGGAAATATTCCGCCGTCTCAAAGGCTGATCACCGCAAAATCATTTTTCCAGTTTTCCCAGTTTGGCCTCGATTGCCGCCAGTTTTTCCATAACTTCATCGCGAAATCCGTCGGTGGCGGCTGTTTCCGCCTCATGGCCCGCGCCCTCCATTGATGTAACAATCAGACCCACCACAAGGTTCACAACCGCAAATGTGGTGATCAGAATAAAGGGCACAAAAAACGCCCAGGCATAAGGGAATTCAACCATAACAGGCCGGACAATACCCATCGACCAGCTTTCAAGGGTCATGATCTGGAACAGCGAATACAGGCTGTGGCCAAGGGTGCCGAACCATTGGGGGAAGGTTTCAGAAAACAGTTTGGTTGCCATCACACCGGCAATATAAAAGATAATCGCCATCAGCACAAAAACCGAGGCCATGCCGGGCAGTGCCACGATAAACCCCTCAACCACGCGGCGCAGGCTGGGCGCTACGGAAACCACCCGCAACACCCGTAATATCCGCATGGCCCGCACCACCGACATTGCATTCGCACCGGGCACCAGCGATATACCGATAATCAAAAAATCAAAAACATTCCAGCCGCTTTTGAAAAACCGCCAATGCAAGGCGATGAATTTCAAACCGATCTCGATAATAAAAATTGTCAGGCAAATACTGTCGATCCACAGCAAGATATTGCCAAACTTTGCCATCAATGGCTTGGATGTTTCCAAGCCCAGCACAATCGCATTTATTACGATTACAAGCAGGATAAAATTAACGAACCGTTGGTCAGAAATAAAATTTTTAACGCTGGCGCGCATGGAATGATCCTTATTTTTTTGTGTAGCTAACCTATCGTGCCTATAACTGGCAATTCAATTTCTCATGAAATCATTTACTTTTTATTGCGGGTAAAATGGTGTTTTGGCGAAAAATCCAAGGGGATATCCGGTGTTTTGCCTTCTACCATATCTGCTAACGCATCGGCAATGCGATAGGCCACGGCAAGGCCGGTTTTCAAACCGCCCGTGGCGACAAATATGCCTTTATCAAGCATCCCAAGCATGGGTTCGGGTTTGGGCGCACGAGGCCGCAACCCTGCCCAGCGCTCAATGATTTTCGCGCCGCGCAGTTGCGGGCAAATGGCAGTTGCTTTAGCGATGACTTCATCAAGCAAACCATCGGTTTTATATGGGTCATCCCAGCTGCTTTCGCTGGTTGATCCTACCGAGGTATGCCCCGCACCGTGCGGAATAATATAAATGCCCTCGCCATTGATCAGCGGTGTGTTTGCGGGGAAACCCACGTCCAGCATCGCGGCCTGGCCCTTTACGCCACGCACAGATTTCGGCCCCAGAAACGGCTCCAGTAATGGCAGCCCCTCAACCCCTGCTGCCAAAATTATATGGTCGGCTTTTATCTGTTGATCAGCACAATGCACCACGCCGGTTGTTACCGATTGCACCGCACAGTTTTGAATTATTTTTCCGCCCAGCTTACCAATCGCGATTGCCAGCGCAGCGGTTGCCGCGCGCGGGTTTATACGCCCCGACAACGTTTCAAACACCACCCCGTGCGGCGCGGCGGCTTGGTCTATCAGGTTGGTTTCTGGCAATACTTCCCATGTTGCTGCCCCTTGCCAAAGCCGGTTTGCGCCGTCAATACGGCTGCTGGCCTTTTCGGCCTCATACGCATTCGGCAATACAATAAACCGCCCGATACGCCCATACCCGACCGTTGCGCCAGACAGCTGTTCAACCCCCTCCCAATAAGCCGCCGCGCCCAGCAATGCATCCAGTTGAAACTGTTTTCGCACGCTCCATGCTTCGGGCACATAGGGCGATAATGCACCCACCAAACCGCCGCTGGCCCCTGTGCCGATCCGGTTTTTTTCCAGCACGGTTACCGCAAACCCGCGCCGCAATAATGCCAATGCGGCAGTCAGGCCAAACGCGCCTGCGCCAATAATTACCACGCTTTGTTTTTCCTGCATTGCAATTCCTGTTTTAGCGGCCCAGTGTTGATCTGCTTTAACCACGGATATGCATCAAGTGCAAAATACCAATCTGATCTGGGTGGACGGTGTTCCGGTTTCAAAACATTTTGATGACCCGTATTTTTCCGCCGATAACGGCCTGGCCGAAAGCCGCCATGTTTTCCTGGCTGGCAACAACCTGCCCGAACGGTTTTGTAACGGGTTTCATATTGGTGAAACGGGTTTTGGCACGGGGCTGAACCTGTTGGCAGCGTGGCAGCTATGGGAGCAATCCGGCCAGAAATCCGCGCTTGGGTTCACCAGTTTCGAGGCCTATCCGATGTCACCCGAAAATATGGCCAAAGCCCTATCAAAATGGCCAGAGCTTAACAATTTTACCCAACGGTTTCTGGCAGCATTGCAGCCCGATTACAGCATTGATCTGCCAACTTTGAAATTCCGCATGATCCTTGGCGATGCCGCCCAAACCCTGCCCCGCTGGCAAGGCCATGCCGATGCGTGGTTTCTGGACGGGTTCAGCCCCGATAAAAACCCCGATATGTGGTCGGATGATCTGATGCAACAGGTGGGCCTGCATTCCAGCAAAACCGCCAGTTTTGCCACCTATACCGCTGCCGGTCATATTCGCCGCAAACTGGCCAAGGCGGGGTTTACGGTGGAACGCGTTAAGGGCCATGGCAAAAAACGCCACATGACCATTGGAAAAATGCTGCATGCAAAATAACAAGCAAAGCGATAGTTTCTGCTTTCCAAGCCGCATATTCTATGATTGCCTGATCTTGAAATTCGCAGGGAGAAAATTATGCAAACCGGTGGGCAATTATTGGTCAGCTGTCTGGGCAATCATGATGTAAAAACCATATTCGGCGTGCCCGGCGAAAGCTATTTGGCAGTGCTGGACGCGCTTTATGATCACAATAAGATCCGGCTGATCGGCAACCGGAACGAGGGCGGCGCATCGTTTATGGCCTGCGCCCACGGGCAGCTAACCGGCGAACCCGGTATTTGTTTTGTAACCCGTGGTCCGGGGGCCACAAATGCCAGCATCGGGGTGCATTCGGCGATGCAAGGGTCAAACCCGATGATCCTGTTTATTGGTCAGGTCGGCACCGATATGCGGGGCCGCGAGGCGTTTCAGGAGGTTGATTACCGTGCTTATTTTGGCCCATTGGCCAAATGGGTCACTGAAATTGACGATGCGGATCGCATACCTGAAATTATCGCGCGGGCTTTTTCGGTTGCCAAATCGGGCCGCCCCGGGCCGGTGGTGATTGCCCTGCCCGAAGACATGCTGCGCAGCATGACGGGGGCCAGCCCTTGCGAAAAGGTCAAAATTCCGGAACCCGCGCCCAGCCCTGACAGCATATATGAGTTGCGAAAGCTGATGGCCCGTGCCGAACGCCCCTTGGTGTTGATCGGCGGCACCGGCTGGAACGATCAGGGCCGCGCTGATTTGCAAACATTTGTTGAGGCAAACAATCTGCCGGTGGCCAGTGCGTTCCGGTTTCAAGACCTGCTTGATAATCATTCAAGCAGCTATATCGGCGATGCGGGGCTGGGCAAAACCCCTGCGATTAAAAAAGCGCTGGCTGAATCCGACCTGATTTTTGCCCTTAACATCCGGTTTGGCGAAAACACCACCGATGGCTATGAACTTTTTCCGGTGCCAAATATGGGAAAAACTCTGATTCATTGCCATTTAAGCGATGCGGAATTGGGTAAAATTTACCAACCCGACCTGCCCATTCACGCAGGACCAAACCAGATGGCAGCGGTGCTGGCGCAGCTTGATCTGGGTGGTGGCTGGGCTGATTGGGCCAACACTGTGCGTAAGGATTATGAACAATCCATGCAACTGCCGCACCGCGACAGCGGCGTTGATATGGGTGCCGTGGTGGCGCATTTGCAAACCAGCCTGCCCGAAAACGCCATCCTTACCAATGGCGCGGGAAATTTTGCCATCTGGCCCAATAAGTTCTTTGAATTTGGTGCTGATGCCCGCCTGTTGGGACCACAATCCGGTGCGATGGGCTATGGCCTGCCTGCTGCCATTGCGGCCAAAATCGAACACCCCGATCGCGCCGTGATCTGCATTGCCGGTGATGGCGATTTCCAAATGAATATGCAGGAGCTTGGCAGTGCCATGCAATCGGGCGCGCAACCGGTGATTTTGCTGGTGAACAATGGCACTTATGGCACCATCCGCATGCATCAGGAACGGGATTACCCGAACCGCATCAGCTTTACCGATATTGAAAACCCCGATTTTGTCAGTATCGCCAAAGCATACGGATTCCATGCCGAAAAAATCACTGAAACCGCTGATTTTGCCGCTGCATTCAAACGCGCTATGGCATCCACCACCGGCGCGCTGATAGAGCTGATTGTCGACCCTGAGAACCTGACCCCGAAACAAACCCTTTCACAGATCCGAGGATAACATGCCCGAATTCAACCGCATTCTGATCACCGGCGCCGCCGGTTCGCTTGGCACCAAATTGCGCCACGGCTTAAAACACCTGACCACCCATATGCGCCTTGTCGACCGTGTGGAAATGGGCGAGGCGCAGATCGGTGAAGAGCTGATCGTGATGGACCTGTCCGACAAAGACGCCGCGCTGGAAATTACCAAAGATGTTGATATCATTATCCATTTCGCCGGTGTGCCTCGCGAACAAAGCTTTGATGAAATCATGACCGACACCATTCCGGCGGCCTATTATATGTATGAGGGCGCGCGGCTTTATGGTGCCAAACGGGTGGTTTATGCCAGCTCCATTCATGCGGTGGGGTTTCACGAGGTTGACAGCGTGCCCGGTATTCATGCGCGCCACCGCCCCGATACATTTTACGGCATGACCAAATGTTTTATCGAGGATCTCGGGTCGCTTTATTGGGATAAATGGGGGATTGAATCGGTAAATCTGCGGATTTGTTCGTGTTTTCCCGAACCGGCCGATCGGCGCATGTTATGGAGCTGGCTAAGCTTTGACGATTGTGTGCGCCTGACCGAGGCGGCGATGACAACACCGCGTGTGGCCTTTTCGGTGGTCTATGGCACATCCGATAACGCCCAGCGCGCGGTTTCGAATGACGGGGCCAGCCATATCGGGTATCGGCCAAAAGACAGCGCCGATGGTCATACGGCCCGCATTCTGGAAACCACAGATCGCCAAGACCATAACGCCCGCGTCGCCCGTGTGGTTGGCGGCTGGTTTACCGATCATCCGCACCCTGCTGATGAAAGCTGACATTGTTATATGTGGCGGCGCTGTCATCGGCAGCGGTATTGCGTGGTTTCTGGAAGAACTGGGTTTTGACGGATCAGTGGTGGTTATTGAGCGCGACCCCAGCTTTGCGCGCGCCTCTACGGCCTTGTCGGGCAGCGGTATTCGATTGCAGTTTTCCCAAGCCCTGAATGTTCAGATCAGCCGGTTCGGGGTTGATTTTATCAAATCTGCGCCAGCGCGCTGGGGCGTTGATTTAAACCTGCAAGAACAGGGGTATTTGTATCTGGCCAATACCGGGAATGGCGCAAAAACCCTGCGGGAAAACCATGTGGTGCAGGTGGTTAACGGCGCGGATACCTTGTTGCTATCAACCGCTGAAAT
>JALSGU010000154.1 GCA_026982575.1 Paracoccaceae bacterium
TGGCGGAGGAGGTGGGATTCGAACCCACGGTAGACTTTCACCTACGTCGGTTTTCAAGACCGGTGCATTCAACCACTCTGCCACTCCTCCGACGCCTGCCTTGTAACGGCTGTTTTCCATAACGTCCACATGCTGTTTTTACTTTTTTGCCGCGCTTCCCTTGTGCGTTTTAATTCGCTATGCTGCGCCAAATAATCGTCAAAAGACGGCAAATTCGGCAGAGCACACCCCAATTGCCCTTAATGGGCGCGGCGCAATTACAATTGGCCGTCGCAAAACAGGAGATAACAATGCGTATTTCAGCATATCACCCCAAACCCTCAAGGCTTTTGATGGCCGGCTTTTTGGCTTTTGGCCTTGCAGCATGTGAACAAGGTGCCAGCATTGGCGCGGTGCCTTCACCGCTGGCGGCCACTGGCGGCACCTCGGTTGAGCAAGACGTAGAGCGTCCGGATGTATTTTCCGTAACAGAAAATGCATTATGGGATGGACGGCCCTCATTGGGTGGGGTCTGGGTTGCGTATCCTGGTCATATTGACCCTGAGCGGGTGATCATAACCAATGTCGCCACCGGCGAATCGGTTATCGGGGCATTGTTCCGCCGCGAACGTGAAAACCCCGGCCCCGCGATCCAGCTTTCATCCGATGCAGCGTCAGCCATTGGTGTGTTGGCGGGCAGCCCTACTGAAATCTCGATCGTGGTATTGCGCCGTGAAACCATTGAAATTGCCCCGCCAGAAACCCCTGAAACCGACCCCGTTTCAATTGGCGAGATTGTCGAAGAAGTGCTAAGCGACACCCCTATCCCTGCCCCGTCAGGCGAAACGGTCACACCGCCCGTAGCTCGGGAATCTACGATTTCGGCTGAAATCACACCTGTCGTGGCGCCCGCTGTTGCCGCTGGCTCGGCACCTGCAAAGCCGTATATCCAGATCGGCACCTTTTCATCGGAACAAAACGCCAAAGACCTTGTCGCGATTTTGGCCAATGAAGGTGTGCAAGCCGAAGTGCGAGCCAACACCTCTGGCGAACGCACCCTATACCGTGTTGTTTCCGGCCCCTCCAGCACCCGCGCCGAACGCAACGAAAGGTTGCGGATCATAAAGAGCCTCGGATTTACCGATGCGTTCATCTTTGGCTAGAAAGACCCCTATGAAAATTATATCCGCTTTTGTCGCCGCAATTCTGGCATTCGCACCCCCGGCTTTTGCACTGGAAACCACCGCCCGCGCCGCTATGGTGGTTGATTATGACACCGGCACCGTCCTGATGGCCAAAAACGAAGACGAGGCATTGCCACCCGCATCCATGTCAAAACTGATGACCCTGAACATGGTTTTCGAAGCACTGGAATCAGGGCGCATATTGCTAACCGACAGGTTTGTTGTTTCAGATTACGCGGTTAATTTTTGCGGCGGGCCGGCGAATTGCGGGTCTTCGATGTTTCTGGATACCCGCGACCGCGTCACCGTAGAAGACCTGATAAAAGGTGTAATTGTTTTATCGGGCAATGATGCAAGCGTGGTGCTGGCCGAAGGGTTGGCTGGTTCAGAGACCGAATTTGCCCGTCGTATGAATGAACGCGCCCTTGAGCTGGGAATGCTGAATTCCAACTTTACCAATGCCACCGGCTGGCCTGACCCCGAACACCGGATGAGCGCCCGTGATCTGGTGTTGTTGTCGCGACGTCTGATCAAACAGTTTCCGCAATATTATGAATATTTTGCCATGACCGAATTTGCATTTGACAACCGCGTGCCAAGCAACCGGTTTAACCGCAACCCGTTATTGAATTTGGGCATTGGCGCGGATGGCTTGAAAACCGGCCACACAAACGAAGCCGGCTTTGGCATTGTTGCCTCTGCCGTTCGTAATGGCCGGCGGGTGATTATCATGATTACCGGCATGGATAGCGCCTCTGCCCGCGAAGCCGAGGCCGAACGGCTGATCACATGGGCGTTTCGTGAATTTACGGTAGCAACGCTTTTTACCGGTGATACACAGGTCGCCAGTGCCGATGTCTGGCTGGGCGAGTCTGAAAATGTCGGGCTGGCGCCGCTTGAAGATATTTCAATGTTGATGCCCTATAGAACCATTCCCGACGTCACCGCAAATGTGGTTTTTGATGGTCCGATCGCGGCGCCGATTACCGCTGGTGAAATGCTGGGCGAATTGGTGGTCAAGGTGCCGGATATGGGTGCGTTCCGCTTTCCGCTAGCCGCCACCAATGATGTTGCTGCTGCCGGATTTACGGCGCGGTTTCAGGCGGCCTTTTTCATACTAAAAGACCGCATATTAAACCGCGAGGCGCTGTGAAACGAAACGGGTTTTTCCTGACCTTCGAGGGCGCGGACGGGTCTGGCAAGTCAACCCAGGCGCGCCTTTTGGTTGAAACCCTGCAATCGCGCGGGCTGGATGTTGTATTAACCCGCGAACCGGGCGGATCGCCCGGGGCCGAAGAAATCAGGAAATTACTGGTGGAGGGCAACCCCGAACGCTGGTCAGCCGAAACCGAGATTCTGTTATTTACCGCCGCGCGCCGTGACCATCTGGAACGCACAATTTTACCCGCACTAGCCCGTGG
>JALSGU010000155.1 GCA_026982575.1 Paracoccaceae bacterium
CTGCGCTGGAAAATCATTATTTATGCTGGTTTGTGGTCGCAATACGTGACCGAGGGCTGGGATACGCTTTATTTTGGCCAAGCGTTTGTCATGTTTTTCAGCCACGCTTTTGTGCATGGGGGGCTGTTTCATATGGCAATGAATGTTGTGATCTTGCTGGCCATTGGCAAACGGTTGTCCATCGGGGCCGGGTCTAAATGGGTGCTGGTTTTGTTTTTTGTGTCGGCCGGTGCAGGGGGTGTTTTGTTTGTATTGTTAAATGGCAGCGGTGCGCCAGCGGTTGGCGCATCGGGGGCTGTGTTCGGGTTTTTCGGGTTCTGGAAGATGCTGGAATACCGCATGTTGCGCCGCATGGCTGCGTCATTGGCGCCGGTTTACCAGTTCATCGGGGTGATGGTGGTTTTGAATATTGCTCTTTGGTTCGGGCTTGACGGTATGCTGGCATGGGAGGCCCATCTGGGCGGGTTTATTGCCGGCTGGCTGTTGGGGTCTATTTTTCAACCCAATGCTGGACAATCACGCCGAACCTGACCTACACAAATACAAACAGGCGAGATTCATGATCGAAAACCAACCAAACTCCACCGCTATTTTCAACCCGATTTCCTGGGTTGTTATTATTTTGACGCTGATGATTGTCGGCGTCGAAGTCGTTTTGCAATTGGGTGAGCGTGGCATCATTGGCGGGGTGCAAGGCGCCACCTGGCGGATTTATCTGTTGCGGAACTTTGCTTTTCATGACGCGGTATTTGAACATATCGTGCAAAACCGGCGGATTGAATTTGCGACGCTCTGGCCGTTTCTGACCTATCCGTTTTTGCACCTGAGCATTGGTCATGTGGCGATTGGCGCAACTATTTTTCTGGCGATGGGCAAGACCATCTCGGAAAAATTTTCCAATATTGCCGTGGTGGTGCTTTTTGTTGCTTGTTCGGTTGTTGGCGCGCTGGTTTTCGGTATATTCTCTAATCAGTCTTTTCCGCTGGTGGGGGCATATCCGGCGGTTTACGGGTTTATTTCGGCCTATACCTGGATCGAATATACGCGGCTGAAAGCCTTGGGTAAAAGCACATGGCCGGCCTTTCAGCTTATTTTGATGCTGCTGGTGATACGCGCGATTTTTGCAATATTTTTTGGGATGCGAAACAGTTGGACAGCCGATTTTTCGGGGCTTGTTACCGGATTTTTGCTGTCATTTGTGTTGGCCCCCGATGGGCGGGAACGGATAAAGGGCTGGATCGAAGCCGCACGAAATCGCGGTTAGCGGCGTAAAGCCCGCTTAACGTCGGAAATCCGCATAGCACCCAAACCCAGCAGGGCAGCCAGATAGGTTATTCCGGCAATGATAACCAACAGACCCAGCGCTGCATATCTGATCTTTGCGGTTTCCAGATAAGTTCCAAGGCTGGATGCCGCAAAAAACACCACCACCCCCATCATTATACAGGCCAGAATAATGCGGGGAATGGCGCGTTTAAGGCGGGCATCCATGGCGACGCCTTCATAAATTCTGGCGCCCAGAACCAGTTGCGCCAGCATAATCCACGCGGCAACGCTGGTGCCGATGGCCGCCGCCAGATAGCCAAACCACGGGGTCAGGCCAACTGCCAAAACAACATTTACCAGCATGGAAAGCAGCGCAAAATGAAACGGTTTTCGGGTGTTTTCGCGGGCAAAATATATTGGCGAAACCACTTTTGCCAACACAAATGCGGGCAGACCCGCGCCGTAAATGGCCACAGCCAGCGCGGTGGCAGACGCGTCATCCGCCGAAAAAGCGCCCCGTTCAAAAAGCACCGAAACCAGCGGCAGGGGGATGACCATAAATGCAACAGCGGCGGGCAGGGTCAGGATTAGCGAAAATTCGGCAGCGCGGTTCAGGCTGTGGCTGCCGCCCAAAATATCATTGGCGCGTAATTTTCGTGAAAGGTCAGGCAGCAGCACCACGCCAATGGCAATACCAACCACGCCCAAAGGCAATTGATACAAGCGGTCCGCATAAGAAAGCCACGCAATCGCGCCATCAAAATAAGATGCAACCTGACGCCCGACCAACAGATTGATCTGCACGACCCCCCCGGCCAGCGCGGCCGGTGCGGCGATGATGGCAAGACGCTTCATTTCAGGCGACAGCCGTGGCCAGCGCGGAATAATGCGGATGCCAGCCGAACGGGCTGCAAACCATAGCGCTGTCATTTGGGCAATGCCGGCAAATGGAAGTGCCCAGATAATGGTGCGCGCCACATCCGCATCTAACTGGATGGCCACATAAATTGCGGCTATTAAAATGATATTAAGCAAAACCGGCGCGGCGGCGGCCATGGCAAACCGGCCCATGGCGTTCAGCACGCCGCTAAGCAATGCTGCCAGTGAAATAAACAGGATATAAGGGAAAGCAATACGCCCGAAACTGACCGTCAGATCAAAACGTTCATCACCAACAAACCCGCTGGCCATGGCAATAACCAGAACCGGCATGAAAATCTGCGCCAGCAATGTTACCAGAATAACGATGCTGGCCAATGCTGAAAACGCCTCGCGGGCGAAATTTTCAGCGCCTTCACCGGATTCGATTTTCTTGGAAAACATCGGCACAAAGGCGGTGTTGAACGCGCCTTCGGCAAAGAAACGCCGGAACATGTTGGGCAGGGCAAACGCCACCAGCAATGCTTGTGCGGCGGGGCCGGAACCAAGCGTAGCAGCAATAAGCACATCGCGCACAAAGCCCAGCACCTTGCTAAGCAATGTCCAGACACCTACGGTTAAAAACCCTGAAATAAGGCGGATGGGCCGGGTCATTTTTCTGCGGCCTGTGCGATGGCGGCGCGCAATTTGGCTTTGATGGCTTTGCGTTTGGCTTTGCTGTGCAGTTTCAGCCCGAACAGGTCTTTGACGTAGAACGTATCTACTGCCTGTTCGCCATAAGTGGCGATAATCGCTGAGACAATAGACACGCCGTTAGCGGTAAGGGTGCGGGCCACATCATGCAACAGGCCCAGACGGTCGCGGGTGTCGACCTCGATAATGGTGTAAATTTCGGAACCCTCGTTATCAATGGTGATGGTGGTGGGCACGATGAAATCTTTTTCGCGGGGTTTCAACTTACCTTTGGATTTAAGCGCGTCAGTGGTGATGACCTCGCCCAGCAATATCCGTTTGATCATTTTATTCAGCCGTCCCAACCGCGAGGTTTCAAACGGTTTGCCATCCATATCCTGTATCCAGAACACGGCCGTGGCGTAACCATCGGTGCTGGTATAGGTGCGCGCATCCACAACATTGGCCCCCACCAGCGCCAAGGCCCCCGCAAGCCGCGCAAAAATACCGGGATGGTCATGCATCACAAAACAGGCTTGTGTTGCATCGCGGTTATCATCCTGGCGGATTTTTGATACAATTTCCTTGGCGGCACCTTTGCGGCCAAGGCGGGCAAAAATCTTGTGGGTTTTGGTATCAAGCCCCAGCCAATAGGGCGCATAATGGCGATCAAATTCTGCCTGAAGCGCGTCTTTCTTCCAATCCTTGAGAGATTTTTTAAGGGCCAGTTTGGCCGCAGATTCCCGTTCGGGCTGGCTTTTGGCTTGGGCGCCTTCGGTTAATGTATCCAGCGTCAGGGCGTAAAGCTGGCGCAATAACATGGCTTTCCAGTTATTCCACACATTCGGGCCAACCCCGCGAATATCGCACACCGTCAGCACCAAAAGCAGTTTTAACCGCGTGGTGGATTTAACCGTGCGGGCAAAATCGCGCACGGTGCGCGGGTCGGAAATATCGCGTTTTTGCGCCACATCGGACATCAGCAAATGATGCAGCACCAGCCATTCCACCAATTCGCATTCATCGGGGTGCAAACCAAGACGCGGGCAAAGATCACGGGCGATTTTGGCACCGATTTCCTCATGCGGTTCAACGCGACCCTTGCCGATGTCATGTAACAACAGGGCCACATAAAGCACCCGGCGGTTAATGCCAGCCTTCAGGATTTCCGAGGCCACCGGCAGGTCTTCAACCAAGCCTTGTTGTTCGATTTTGAACAGGTTTGAAATGCACTGGATGGTGTGTTCGTCAACCGTATAAGAATGATACATGTTGAATTGCATCATTGCGACAATCCGGCCAAATTCGGGGATAAATGCACCCAAAACCCCCAATTCATTCATGCGGCGCAAGGCCCGTTCGGGGTTGTTATGGGATAGCAATAAATCCAGAAAAATCCGGTTTGCCTCGGGGTTTTGGCGAAACTTATCGTCGATCAGATCAAGATTACCGGCGATCAGGCGCATGGCATCGGGGTGGATCAGGATTTTGGATCGCAAGCCTTCCTCGTACAGGCGCATAAAATTGATGGGGTTGCTTAAAAAGGTTTCGGGGTTATCAACATTCAGCCGCCCATGTTGAAGCGCATAGCCGCGCGGCACCCCGTCGCGTGACAGGCTGAACGCATTAAGCAACCGCCGCCCGATATTGGGTTTTTTCTTGACATGCTTGGCTTCAAGATCGGTCAGGAAAATGCGGGTTAGCTCGCCCACATGTTTGGCATGGGTAAAATAGGTCTGCATGAAATGTTCAACACCCTGCATGCCGTTGCTGTCTTTGAACCCCAATATCCGCGCGATTTCGACCTGATTGTTAAAGGTCAAAATCTCGGTGGCGCGGTTGTTGACCAGATGCAGATGCACCCGCACTGTCCATAAAAATGTTTCCGCCGCGATGAATTTTTCGGATTCGTCTGCTGTCAGCATGCCTGCCGCCACAAGGTCTTTGGGGCTATCGACATGGGTGATGTATTTGGCGATCCAGAACAGGGTTTGCAGGTCGCGCAAACCGCCTTTGCCTTCTTTTACATTGGGTTCCACCACATAACGCGCGCCGCCGTTTTTGGCGTGGCGCTGGCCGCGTTCATCCAGCTTGGCCTCGATAAACTCAGCGGCGGTGTTTTGAAACAGTTCCTGCCAAAGCCGGTCATCCAGTTCTTTTGCCAGTTCAGCATCGCCGCATAAATAGCGGTTTTCCAACAGCGCCGTGCGGATGGTGTAATCCTCGCGCCCCAGCCGGATGCAATCATCAACCGTGCGGGTGGCATGGCCGACTTTCAGGCGCAAATCCCACAGGGTATAGAGCATGGATTCAATTACGCTTTCGCCCCATGCGGTTTGTTTATAAGGGGTTAAAAACAGCAAATCCACATCCGAAAAAGGCGCCATCTCGGCACGTCCCGACCCGCCAACCGTGACCAGCGACAGGCGCTCGGATGCGGTGGGGGTATGAACAGGATGCAGTTTGGTGATGGTAATTTCCATCACCATCATGACAATCCGGTCGGTTAACCATGCATAGGCGCGGGTGGCCTCGCGGGCGCGGTATGGGTCGATATCCAACGCAGCCGCGATGGCTTTGCGGCCATTGGCTAAGGCATCGCGCAATTCGGTCACCAGATGGCTGCGGATATCGCTGGCATCTTTGGCATTAAGCAGGCGGGTTTCCAGATTTTGACGAATTAAATCCGCATCGAAAATAACACTGGGCGAGCCAATAAGCCCGCCCAGATTCAATTCATTTTCAACATAGTCAAAAATAGCTAGCTCCCCGAGGCGCCAAAGCTGCGCGGCGCGCTGGAAATCATGGTGGCAACGCCGTTATCCACTTGCATGATCGCTAAAGCGCGCTCGTTTGTGCCATTGCCGCGTAACCGGAAAACACCGGTAACACCGGCAAAACCGTTGGGATCAGTTAGGCGTTCCATTGAAAATGCATTATCGTCGCCGGTGGTTTTGGCGGCTGAAATCATCGCGCCAATCGCGGCGATACCGTCATAAGCAAGGCCCGACAGGCCGTGGGCTTCGATGCCATAGGCCAGTTGATAGCGGGTTTCGAATTGCAGCAACAGGCCGGGATCCGGCGTGGTAAACCAGCCGCTTTGCAGGCTGGGGGTGTTTAATACCTCGTCCGATGTATCCCAGCGGGTCAGACCCATAAACTGCGCATCGCGCCCTGTGCGATACCGGTTTGATGCCAAAGATGCGGTCATAAACCCAAGCCCCTGAAGCGGCGAATCGGTGAAAAACACCGCATTGGCACCGCTGGCACGCAGATCATCGGCAATGATGCTGGCTTGTTCGCTCATTTCTTCCAGCACCAGCGGATAGGAAAGGGTTGCCGCCAGAATGCCGCCATTGCGGGCCACAGCAGCGGTTACCGCATCGCGGCCCAGCTCGCCCTCGATGCCTTGTTGGTGCACGATGGCAACATTGTTGAAACCGGCACCGATAGAATGGGAAACCAGCCGGTTGGCAACGGTTTCAAAGGTGGTGCCAAGAATAAACACATTACCCCCCGCGACCGAAGGATTGTTGGAAAAACTTAAAACATTGATGCCTTTTGGCCCTGCCACTGCGGCAACGGCTGTGGTTGATGAACTGAACAGAGGCCCCAAAATAACTTGCGCGCCTTCATCGATGGCGCGGGTAGCGGCAATGGTGGCAGTGGCCGGATCCGCAGCGGTTTCATAAACCCGCAATTCAATATTGGCACCGCGCACATCCCCCACCGCCATTTTGGCGGCATTTACAAGGTTTTGCGCCAGTTGGTCGGTGACAGAATTGCCAGACCCAAGCGGCACCATCAGCGCCACAACCACCGGCGCGTTGGGGTCCACCTCGGCGGTGCCGCCGCCAATGGCCACGGGTTCGCAGGCCGAAAGGCCAAGCGTGGCAGCAATAATTGCCAGCGGGCGCAGAATTTTGGTTGGTAAAAAATCAATAAAGGACATGTTTCCTCGCAATATATGTTTGAGATCAATAGACTCGGGTCACAGGGCAGAGTAAGCCTTGCGGTCAAACAAGTAAAGTTAGGCAATTTATAGAATGGGCAGTATTTCTCCACCGCTTTCATCGGGTCTTTATCTGGTTGCGACGCCGATTGGCACCGCATCCGATATTACCATTAGGGCGCTGGATATTCTGGCCAATGCCGATGTGCTGGCCGCCGAAGACACCCGCCAAGCCCGCAAATTGATGGACATTCACGGGGTTAAATTAAACGGGCGGCCCTTGTTGCCATATCACGACCATAACGGTGCCGGTATGCGGCCACGCCTGATAGATGCGGCGCGGGATGGTAAATCGGTGGCGTATGTTTCCGATGCAGGCACGCCTTTGATCGCCGACCCCGGTTTTGCCTTGGCACGGGATTTTATCGCGGCCGAATTGCCGGTAACCGCTGCACCGGGTGCATCAGCTGTTTTAACCGCGCTGTCGGTTGCGGGCCTGCCCACCGACCGGTTTTTATTTGCAGGCTTTGCGCCCACAAAAACCAACGCGCGGCTGGCGTTTTTCAATGAATTTCGCGCCGTGCCTGCGACATTGGTTTTTTACGAAAACCCTAAACGGCTTGCAGCTTGTTTCGGGGCGATGGTCGAGGTGTTCGGCGGCAATCGCCCCGCCGCCATGTGCCGCGAATTAACCAAAAAATTCGAAGAAATCCGTCGCGGCACGCTGGCTGAATTGGCGGAATATTACGCAGATGTTCCGGCCCCCAAAGGCGAAGCAGTGGTGGTGCTTGGCCCGCCCGAAAAAACCGTCATCAGCGAGGATGACATCGATGCCGCATTGCGCGCGGCGCTGGTGGATGGCTCGGTCAAAGAGGCCGCTGGCGAAGTGGCGGAAATGTTTAACCTTTCCCGAAAACCGCTTTATAAACGGGCGGTGGAGCTAAGCCATGAGTAAGGGCAGCAAATCCTATCATAACGGTATCGCGGCCGAGGATATCGCGGCACGGCAGTATATATCGCAGGGTGGCAAGGAACTGGCGCGGCGTTGGAAAACCAAACATGGCGAAATTGACCTGATTATCCGACATGGCAGTGTGATTATTTTTGTTGAGGTCAAGGCCCGCAAAACCCATGAATTGGCAGCAGCGGCAATCACACCCAAACAGCAACAACGCCTGTTGGATTGTGCCAGCGAGTATCTGGCCAAACATGCCGATATGAATGCGGATTGTCGGTTTGATCTGGCCATGGTTGACGCGCAGGGGCAATGCGCGGTGCTGGAAAATATACTGGCTGGCTAGGCTCAGGACCTGTTTTAAGGTTGAAACCGACGCCTGTTCGGCCCAATTGTGGGGTAAACCAAACCGGAGCGCACAGATGACCCTTAAAGTTGCCATTCAAATGGACCCGATCGAAAATATTGATATTTCGGGCGATACCAGTTTTCGTATTGCACTGGAAGCACAGGCACGCGGGCATGAACTGTTTTATTATACCCCCGATAAACTGGCTTATGTCGAAGGCGTGATTACTGCGCGGGGCTGGCCGCTGGAAGTGCGCCGTGAGGTTGGCAATCATTTTACGCTTGGGCAGGAACAAACCATAAAACTGGCTGATTGGGATGTGGTCTGGGTGCGCCAAGACCCACCATTTGATATGGGATATATCACCAATACCCATTTGCTGGATATGATCCATCCGGATACTTTAGTGGTAAACGATCCTTTCTGGATCCGGAATTATCCGGAAAAACTGCTGGTGCTGGAATTTCCGGACCTGACCCCGCCAACCACCATTGCGCGGGATATCGATATATTGCGGACCTTCAAGGAAAAACACGGCGATATTATTGTAAAACCGCTTTATGGCAATGGTGGCGCAGGGGTTTTCAAGCTGTCGGCTGATGACAAAAACCTGTCATCCTTACATGAATTATTCACCGGAATTAACAATGAACCATTGATCGCCCAACAATATTTGCCCGATGTCGTTGCCGGTGACAAACGGGTTATTCTGGTTGACGGGGTTGCGGTGGGCGCGATCAATCGTGTGCCGGCCAAAGGCGAAGTCAGGTCGAATATGCATGTCGGAGGGCGGCCAGAACCGGTTGAAATGACCGGGCGCGATCTTGAGATTTGTGCACGAATCGGACCATTGCTGCGGGAAAAAGGCCAGATTTTTGTCGGAATCGATATTATTGGTAATTACCTGACAGAAATCAACCTAACCTCTCCCACCGGCATTCAGGAGCTGGAGCGATTTAACGGTGTAAACACCGCCGCCCTGATCTGGGAAGCGATTGAAGGCCGGTTAAGCTGATGTCGACGCAGCTCAACATTCTTAATTTCTTTCTGAAACGGGGTTTGCACCCGATCTTGTCACGGGTGAATCCCAAAAACCCTGCAAAGCTGCGTGCGTGGCTGGATAAACCGCTGGAATGGCGGTTTCGCCCAAAGCGTGGCAGCGTGGTTGTCAAAGGCAAAATGCGCGGGGTAAATGTATTGCATATTGATGCTGACAGGCATGACAATGGCACTCTGTTATATCTGCATGGCGGTGCGTATGTTTTTGGGTCAGCGCAAACCCATTGTCGGCTGGTTGCCCATATTTGCGATCTGTGTGGATTAAAAGGTTTATCGGTGAACTACCGACTTGCGCCGGAAAAGCCTTTCCCCGCTGCCATTGACGATGCCTTTGCGGTTTATCAGGAAATGATCGCATCCGGCACAAAAAATATTATCCTGGCCGGCGATTCTGCAGGGGGTGGCCTTGGCCTTGCCTTGCTGGCAAAAATTCTGGAGGAAAACCTGCCCCGACCCGCCGGAGTTGTGGTTTTCAGCCCATGGACAGATCTGACTTTATCTGGCGATTCCCTGAAATCAAATGAAAAAACCGACTATGTTTTGCCGCCAAAACAGGTTCGGGCTGCCCGGGATTTTTACGCACCGGATGATTTCAAAAACCCGCATGCTTCGCCTGTTTTTGCAAACTTTAAGAATTCTCCGCCGGTTTTGATGTTTGCCAGCACCACCGAAGTGCTGTTGGATGATGCGGTTGGCATGGCCAAAAACCTGCAAGGCAGCAATGTTGATGTGACGTTGCATATTTACGAAAAAACACCCCATGTCTGGCAACTGTTCCACGGTAGCCTGCCCGAAGCTGACCAGTCTTTAGGCCAAACCAAAGAATTTATTCAGCGGA
Source organism: Paracoccaceae bacterium (assembly GCA_026982575.1). Taxonomy (GTDB): domain Bacteria; phylum Pseudomonadota; class Alphaproteobacteria; order Rhodobacterales; family Rhodobacteraceae; genus UBA3077. The sequence goes on from JALSGU010000155.1 coordinate 9,971, forward strand.
TTTTGCAAAACTAGCTGGTGCCAACCAGGCGATAGCCCAAGGCTTCGGCCAAATGTGGTTTTTCGGTGGTTTCGGAATGGGCCAGATCGGCAATGGTTCTGGCCACCCGCTGCACCCTGAAATACGCCCGCGCCGAAAGATGGAATTTTTCGGCTGCCTGATCAAGCAATGCTGCTGCTTCGGAGCTAAGGTTAATGATGTTTTCCAATACGGCCCCATCGGCGGATGAATTTGTGATCACACCGTCAACATCCTGAAAACGTTGACGTTGTATCTGTCTGGCATCGACAATCCGGCTTGCAACCGTTCCGGTTTCTTCGCCGCGCGGCAATTCTGAAAGGTCACGTATTGTTACCGGCGGCACGTCGATGCGAATGTCAAAGCGGTCCATCATCGGGCCGGAAATACGGCCCAGATAATCGCCACCACATAATGGCGCGCGCCCGCAGGCCCGTTCTGGGTCTGCCAGATATCCGCATTTGCACGGGTTAGCCGCGGCCACCAGCATGAATCTGCACGGATAGCGCACATGGGCGTTGGCGCGCGCCACCACAACATCGCCGGTTTCCAGTGGTTGGCGCAGGGTCTCCAGAACCGTGCGTGAGAATTCCGGTAATTCATCCAGAAATAATGCGCCGTTATGGGCCAAAGAAATCTCACCCGGTTTCGCGCTGCGCCCGCCGCCAACAATGGCCGCCATGCTGGCGGTATGATGGGGGGTTCGAAACGGGCGTGATCGTGAAATCCCGCCTTCTTCCAGCACGCCTGCCAAAGAATGGATCATCGAGGTTTCCAATGCTTCGTGGGGATCAAGTGCTGGCAGAATTCCGGGTAAACGTGCCGCCAGCATGGATTTTCCTGACCCCGGCGGGCCGACCATCAAAAAGTGGTGTGCCCCCGCAGCAGCGATTTCAAGCGCGCGTTTTGCCTTTTCCTGACCGCGCACATCTTGCAGGTCGCGATGGGATGCATGGGTGGGAACCTCGCCCGGGGTGGCGGGTTCAAGAATATTTCGCCCCGCAAAATGGTTGACAATCGACAGCAGGTTTTGTGGTGCCAAAACTTGCACCGCGTCAACCCATGCGGCCTCTGGTCCGCAGGAAAGGGGGCAGATCAGCCCGCAATTATTCGAGGCAGCAGCGATTGCCGCCGGAAGCGCGCCGTTGACCGGCACCAATGTTCCATCCAGTGATAATTCGCCCAGAGATAACTGGTTTTCGAGCTGTTCCCTGGGCAAAACATCCATCGCAGCCAGCAATGTCAGGGCAATGGGCAAGTCAAAATGTGACCCGATTTTGGGAATATCCGCGGGTGATAGGTTAATGGTGATGCGTTTTGCGGGCAGCGCCAAACCCATAGCGGTAATAGCTGCACGAACCCGTTCCTTGGCCTCGGACACAGCTTTGTCGGGCAGGCCAACCAGATTAAATGCAGGAATTCCAGAGGCTAAGGAGACCTGAACCTCAATTGTTTTGGCCTCTACTCCCATAAAGGCAACCGTATAACTGCGCGCAATCATTACTTTCTCCGGTTTGGAAAGGTTAATTTGCGCGGTATTGGTTTAATTTATGTTAATATTTAGAAAAATCAGGCCAATCATTGGTTTGCAAGTCCAGATCATAGCCGGGCTGAACAAAGTTTTCTGCCAGGCCATCAGCACGCCATTCCATGAAATCAGGGTCGGAAACTGTGGTTTTCACATAGGATTTGGTTAAGTCGTTTAATCCTAAACCATAGGTCAAAAGCCGTGTCGCCACAGGCGCAAAGAAAGCATCGGCAACGGAATATTTGCCAAATAACCACGGGCCGTTTGCGCCAAATTCTGTTCTGGCTTTTGACCAGATTTGTTCAATCCTTGTCACATCCTCCAGCACTTTGTTTGATGGTTCAAATCCGTCATAAATATGGCGGAGATTCATGGTGCAGTCATTGCGCAAATGACCAAAACCCGAATGCATTTCAGCTGTGATGGAGCGTGCAAACCCGCGCGCAGCACTGTTTTGTGGCCAGAAATTCTTTTCCGGATGCCGTTCAGCAAGGGTTTCGGCGATGGCCAATGTATCCCATACCAGAACCTTTTCAGTGCCATCAATACGCAATGCCGGCACGGTTTTGCCGCCGCCAAACCGGCTTAACATTTTGGCAAATTCCGGGCTATACATGCGCGCGGCATGGATATTGACCGGAATGTCGAATTTTTTGAATAACAGCCAGCCCCGTAAAGACCAGCTTGAATATGTGCGGTCGCCAATTGCAAGATTATACATATTTTCCCCCTATAATTTGAAAAATGATAGGGATGTGATCGGGGTTTGTCTAATCAAGAAAGTTGGCAGGATTTATCAGATATTTTGATTGACATTCTGGATTTCCCAGTTGGAGCTGTCAGAGTAATAGGTGAGTTGTGTAACTGATAAGTTATTGACTTTGAATGAAAAAACAGATTTTGAGGTAAGGTTTCCAGCAAGTTGAAGTGCCGCAAGTATAACCCCGAAATGGGCCACAACTATGATTTTTCGATCTGGGTTTTTGGTGGTAATTTTATCAATTTCAATGTGAATGCGTTGGGAAAATCGGTTCCAGCTTTCGCCATTTGGCGGGGCGGCATTGCCGGGGTTTTCCCAGAACTGGCGCGAAAGCTCGGGGTTTGATTTGGCAACAGTGGCAAAATCCTTGCCCTCCCAGTCACCAAAATTCATTTCCCGCAGGTTTTTTAACCTTTGTGCGGGTGGCGGGTTTTTTGAAATGGCGCGCGCGGTTTCCGACGCGCGGATCAGGTCCGATGAAAAAACGGCGCTGGTTTTTGGTAAGAAATTTGCCAGCCTATCCAGGGATTTTTGATCAGACAGGTCGGCGGCAATATCTGTATGACCAATCAAGGCTTTTGAATGGGTTGGCCCATGCCGGACCCACCAGAATTCAGTGGCCATTTTCGCCTCCTTGCGGGTTGCCTTTTAATATCAATGGCAAACCGGCGGCAACAAATACCACCTGTGTTGCAATTGCGGCAACGGATTGGTTTAGCGCCCCTTGCGCGTCGCGGAATTCGCGCCCCAAACGGGTTTCGGGCACCAGGCCCATGCCAAGCTCGTTTGAAACGCAGACCACTTTTCCGGCGCAGTTTTGCATTGCTGTTAATAACTTTGCCTGCTCGGTTTTCAGGTCCGCTTTGGCAAACATCATATTTGACAGCCACAAAGTCAGGCAATCAATCAACACCACGTCAGATGTTTTCAGCCCGGAAAGCGCTTTGACCAGATCAAGCGGAGTTTCTTTTACCTGCCATTTCGGGCTACGGGCTTGCTGGTGCGATTCTATGCGTAATAGCATTTCTGCGTCTCCTATCTGTGCCGTTGCAAAATATATCGGGTTCAAATCGCTATTAATACAATAGCGCTCAGCCATGGATGATTTGCCGGATCGTGCTCCGCCCAGGAAAAGGGAAATTTGTGGGATTTGTTCGAAAAATAACATTTTTATATTAATGTTTAGCTGAAAGGTCGAAAAACTGCATTAACCTAGGCGGAATTTTAGAGCAATATTCTGCGTAGTTTGATGGAAATATCTTTGACATTTTAGAAATTCATCCAGGTTCAGTTGCAAAATACTGCTGCTTGAGTTGTCGTCCGTGCAGCACTAGATTTATACTAACGCCTTTGAGGCACTTAACAAGAAAGAACCGGAATGCTAAGTGGACGAAAAGTTCTTTTGATCATTGGTGGCGGCATTGCTGCCTATAAAAGCCTTGATCTAATTCGCAGGTTATCAGAGCAAGGCGTAACTGTAACGCCGGTTTTGACAGAGGGTGGCGCAAATTTTGTAACGGCATTGTCTGTTTCGGCGCTGGCAGGGCAAAAGCTGTATCAAAACCTTTTTGATCTGGATGTTGAATCCGATATCGGGCATATCCAGCTTTCGCGGGCAGCAGATATTATTGTTGTTGCCCCTGCTACGGCGGATTTGATGGCCAAAATGGCTAACGGGCTGGCAAATGATCTGGCCTCGACCCTGCTTTTGGCCACGGATAAACCGGTGTTGATTGCGCCCAGTATGAACGTGCGAATGTGGCATCATCCGGCGACCCGGCGTAATATTGCAACCTTAAAATCAGACGGGATTCATGTGGTCGGGCCGGATAAAGGCAGCATGGCTTGTGGTGAAACCGGGCCTGGTCGTATGGCAGAGGTTCCCGATATTATAACGTCTATTCAGTCGGTTATACAGGATGGGCCGCTTAGGGGGCGACATATCATTGTAACTTCTGGCCCGACCCATGAACCGATTGATCCGGTTCGGTATATCGCCAATCGGTCCTCGGGAAAACAAGGGGCGGCCATTGCCAATGCTTTGCTGGCGCGGGGCGCGCGGGTTACATTTATTACCGGCCCCGCAATAGCAGAAAACCCGCAAGGTGCGGAAATTGTTGAAATTGAAACCGCCGCTGAAATGCTGGCCGCTGTTGATCATGCCGGGCCAAGTGACGCCGCGATTTTTGCGGCAGCCGTGGCAGATTGGCATGTGGTCGGGGCGGGAAAATCAAAAATCAAAAAATCTGCTTCGGGCGGGTTGCCGCAGTTTGAATTGGCGGAAAATCCGGATATTTTGCGGGCGGTTTCGCAACGAAAATCCAACCGTCCCGAACTGGTGGTCGGCTTTGCTGCAGAGACCGATAATGTGGTTGAAAATGCAACCGGCAAGCGGTTAAGAAAAGGTTGTGACTGGATTTTGGCCAATGATGTCAGCCCCGAAACCGGAATTATGGGTGGCGACCGAAACCAGATCATCTTTATTTCTGATACCGGTGCTGAAAAATGGCCCGAGATGAGCAAAAACGAGACTGCAAACATGCTTGTGAATAAAATTATCGAGGCTTTTGGTGACACAGATACTTAAAATTGCCAGAGCAAAAGGCGCTGATCCATTATTGCCTTTGCCGTCTTACCAAACGTCGGGCGCAGCGGGTATGGATGTATTTGCCGACACGGGACGTGAAAGGTTGACCGTTAAACCAAATCAGCGATTGCTGATAAAAACAGGGCTTTGTTTCGAAATCCCAACGGGTTACGAGGTGCAAATTCGGCCACGTTCGGGGCTTGCATTGAAGCACGGGGTTACTTTGGTGAATGCGCCGGGAACCATTGACAGCGATTATCGCGGCGAAATCGGGGTTATTTTGATCAATTTTGGTGACAAGGATTTCCAAATCAACCACGGCGACCGTATCGCGCAAATGGTTTTTGCTTCGGTTATTCAATGTGGTATTGTCGAAACAGAAACCTTATCAGAAACAAAGCGGAACCAAAGCGGTTTTGGCTCTACAGGTAGCCGGTAATGTTAACCCTTTCTAAAAAATCGTCCCTTGCGCTCGAAGCGGTTCTGGATATTGCCTATAATTCGCGCCCTTATCCGGTGCAATCAAAGGATATTACTGAACGTCAGGGCATTCAGCAGCGTTATCTTGAACAAGTGCTGCAAAAACTGGTGCGTGCGGGTGTGTTAAAAGGCGTGCGCGGGCCGCGTGGCGGGTATACTTTGGCCAAGGAGCGCCGGCGAATAACCCTTGGGGATGTTTTGCGGGTGGTTGACCAGATTTCGCGCGACGAGGGCAATATGCCCACCCATTCAGCATTGGGCGAGATCATTATCGGGCCAATCCGCGAGGCGGTCCAACTGGAAATTTTGAGGAAATTCGATGAATTGACAATGGAAGACCTATGCAATCAAGCTGTTGATGCGGGCATAGACCGGGCAGGAAAGAACAAAAACGACTTTACGATTTAATCCTGGGGGGGAATTAATGGTTTTGCCGATAAAAGGACGCGTTTTTAACGACATAACAGAGACTTGCGGCAGAACGCCGCTGGTCCGGCTTAGCCGTTTTTCCAGGCAACAAAAGGTAGATGCAGTTATTCTTGGCAAGCTGGAGTTTTTTAACCCGCTCGGGTCGGTAAAAGACCGGATCGGGGTCGGGATGATCGATGCGCTGGAAGCATCCGGAAAATTGAAACCGGGCGGGGTGTTGGTGGAGCCGACATCGGGCAATACCGGTATTGCGCTGGCCTTTGTTTGCGCAGCGCGGGGGTATCGGTTGATTTTGACCATGCCGGAAAGCATGTCGCTGGAGCGCCGCAAAATGCTGGCCCTGCTGGGGGCTGAACTGGTGTTGACCAAAGCCGCCGCAGGCATGAGCGGCGCAATTGAAAAGGCAAATGAACTGGTGGCAAGCATCGATGGTGCCATCATGCCGCAACAATTTGAAAACCCTGCCAATCCGGCTGCGCACAGGGCAACAACCGCTGAAGAAATCTGGGCTGATACTGCTGGCGAGGTGGATGTTTTTATTTCCGGAGTTGGCACTGGCGGTACGTTAACAGGGGTTGCAAGCGTGTTAAAAGAACGCAAGCCCGATGTTAGAGTCGTGGCTGTCGAACCCGAGGATTCCCCGGTTTTGTCGGGTGGTATTTCTGGACCGCATAAAATTCAGGGCATAGGTGCCGGATTTGTGCCATCAATTCTGGACGCTGGCTTGATTGACGAAATTCTGACAATCAGCAATCAAAGTTCGTTTGAAATGGCCCATGATATTGCTCTGTGCGAGGGCATTCCAGTTGGCATTTCATCGGGTGCAGCATTGGCAGCAGCGGTTGAAATTGGCCACCGGCCAGAGATGGCAGGCAAAAATATTGTTGTAATTTTACCAAGCTTTGCTGAACGTTACCTTTCGTCTGCATTATTTGACGGTGTAGGATGATTTATGCGGGCGGCATCTGGACGGTTTGCGTTATTTTGGCATTGGCTTGTGGGTATGCGTGGGTGTTCCG
>JALSGU010000156.1 GCA_026982575.1 Paracoccaceae bacterium
CGCCGGTAATCCAGCGCAATATTCTGGAAAATCCGGCCTGGTATACGGCCTATACCCCGTATCAGCCCGAAATCGCCCAAGGCCGGCTAGAGGCATTGTTGAATTTCCAGACCATGGTTTCAGACCTGACCGGATTACCGATTGCCAATGCCAGCCTGCTGGACGAGGCCACCGCCGCCGCCGAAGCCATGGCCATGGCCAAACGGGCCAGCAAATCCAAATCGAATACCTTTTTTGTTGATGAAAATTGCCACCCGCAAACCATTGCCGTGATCAAAACCCGCGCAGCGCCTTTGGGGATTGATATTATTGTTGATAATCCCGAAATCGAAATGGACGCCAATTCGGTTTTCGGGGCAATTTTCCAGTATCCCGGCACTTATGGACGGGTGCGCGATTTTACGCCATGCATTGCGGCCCTGCACGAAGCCAAGGCAATAGCCATTATGGCCGCTGATATTCTGGCGCTGTGCCTGTTGAAATCACCTGGTGAAATGGGGGCCGATATCGCGGTGGGCACCACCCAGCGTTTTGGCGTGCCAATGGGTTACGGCGGCCCGCATGCCGCCTATATGGCCAGCACCGATAAATTGAAACGTTCTATGCCGGGACGGATTATCGGTGTTTCGGTCGATGCGCGTGGCAACAAGGGATACCGGCTGGCGCTGCAAACCCGCGAACAGCATATTCGCCGCGAAAAGGCCAATTCCAATGTTTGCACCGCGCAGGCATTGCTGGCGGTAATGGCATCCATGTATGCCGTTTATTACGGCCCCGAAGGGCTAAAGGCCATCGCCCAGTCAGTGCATCGCAAAACCGCGCGCATGGCCAAAGGGCTGGAAAGCCTCGGGTTCAAAATTACGCCGGATGTGTTTTTTGACACCATCACGGTCGAGGTCGGCGCCCTGCAAGGCGTTATTATGAACGCGGCTGTGCAAAACAAAATCAATCTGCGCAAGGTCGGCGATGATCGTATCGGTATTTCACTGGACGAACAGACCTATCCCGAAACCATAGAGGCTGTTTGGCGTGCCTTTGGTGGCGATATGAAAGATGACAGCGTTAAAAACCGTGAATACCGCCTGCCGGAAAACATGCTGCGCACCGACGAATATCTGGCCCATCCGATATTCCACATGAACCGTTCCGAGGCCGAAATGACCCGCTATATGCGCCGTCTGGCCGACCGTGATCTGGCGCTGGACCGCGCCATGATCCCGCTTGGGTCTTGCACCATGAAACTGAATGCAACAGCAGAAATGATTCCGCTGACATGGTTCGGCATTGCCAATATGCACCCGTTTGTGCCGCTTGATCAGGCCGGTGGATATACCGAACTGACCAATCAATTGATGGAGCAGTTATGCGAAATTACCGGCTATGACGCCATGTCGCTTCAGCCCAATTCGGGCGCGCAAGGTGAATATGCAGGGCTGTTGACCATCCGCAATTACCACAAATCCCGTGATGAGGGCGACCGTAACATCTGCCTGATCCCCAGCTCTGCCCATGGCACCAACCCCGCATCCGCGCAAATGGTTGGCTGGAAGGTTGTGGTGGTGAAATCCAATGATGCCGGCGAAATTGATCTGGATGATTTCCGCACCAAAGCCGATGCCGCCGGTAATAAGCTTGCGGCCTGTATGATCACCTATCCGTCCACCCACGGCGTATTTGAAGAAACCGTGACCGAAGTGTGTAAAATAACCCATGATCATGGGGGCCAAGTCTATATTGACGGGGCCAACATGAACGCCATGTGCGGGCTGGCCCAACCCGGCAAAATCGGTGGTGATGTCAGCCATTTGAACCTGCACAAAACATTTGCCATCCCCCATGGCGGCGGTGGTCCGGGCATGGGGCCTATTGGCGTTGGCAAACATCTGGAACCTTTCCTGCCCGGTGATCCGCGCGGCAATGGTGTCGGGCCGGTTTCGGCGGCGCCGATGGGCAGTGCCTCAATTCTGGTGATATCATGGGCCTATATTTTGCTAATGGGCGGGTCAGGCATGACCAACGCCACCAAGGCCGCCATTCTAAACGCCAATTATATGGCCGCGCGCCTGTCCGGGGCCTATAATATCCTGTTCAAATCCGACAAAGGCCGGGTTGCCCATGAATGCATTCTTGACACCCGCCCGCTTGCTGACAGCGCCAATGTCACCGTTGACGACATCGCCAAACGCCTGATGGATTGCGGCTTTCACGCCCCCACCATGAGCTGGCCCGTGGCGGGAACCCTGATGGTTGAACCCACAGAATCCGAACCAAAAGCCGAGATTGACCGTTTTATTACCGCCATGCTGGCAATTGCCGATGAGGCCAAAGATATCGAGAACGGCAAAATAGCTTACGCCGACAGCCCCCTGCACCACGCCCCCCACACGGTCGAAGATCTGGTCGGAGACTGGGACCGCGTCTATACCCGTGAACAGGCATGTTACCCCCCGGGGGCGTTTCGTGTGGACAAATACTGGCCGCCGGTTAATCGCGTGGATAACGCCTATGGCGACCGGAATCTGGTTTGCACATGCCCGCCATTGGAGGATTATGAGGA
>JALSGU010000157.1 GCA_026982575.1 Paracoccaceae bacterium
CGCGCACCCGGAGGTTCGTTCATCTGGCCATAGACCAGTGCGATTTTTGATTCTTCCAGATTGTCAGGGACAATAACGCCGGATTCGATCATCTCGTGGTAAAGGTCGTTGCCTTCGCGGGTACGTTCGCCCACGCCGGCAAATACCGACACGCCCGAATGCACTTTGGCGATGTTGTTGATCAATTCCATAATCAGAACGGTTTTGCCAACACCCGCACCCCCAAACAAGCCGATCTTGCCGCCTTTGGTATAGGGGGCCAGCAGGTCAACAACCTTGATGCCGGTAACCAGAATTTCGGATTCGGTGGACTGTTCGGAAAATTCCGGCGCATCGCCGTGAATGGAGCGGCGTTCCTTGGTTTTTACCGGGCCCTGTTCGTCAACCGGCTCACCGATCACGTTCATGATGCGCCCAAGCGTGGCAGAACCAACCGGCACCGTAATGGTCGAACCCGTAGCAGAAACTTCGGCGCCGCGCACCATGCCCTCGGTTGCGTCCATGGCCACGGTGCGAACCGTGTTTTCGCCAAGGTGCTGCGCAACCTCCAGCACAACCCGGTTGCCGTTATTGTCTGTTTCCAGCGCGTCAAGAATGGCTGGCAGGTGGTCGTCAAACTGAACGTCGACAACCGCGCCAATCACCTGTGTAATTTTGCCTACAGCTTTTTTCTTAGCCATGTCGTTTCTCCTGCTAAAGCGCTTCAGCGCCCGAGATAATCTCGATCAATTCATTTGTAATCGCGGCTTGGCGCGAACGGTTATATTGGATGGTCAGCTTGTCGATCATGTCGCCCGCATTGCGCGTGGCGTTATCCATGGCCGACATGCGCGCACCCTGTTCGGACGCGCCGTTTTCCAGCAAAGCCGTGAAAATCTGGGTGGCCACCGAACGGGGCAGCAGATCAGCCAGAATTTCGTCTTCACCGGGTTCGTAATCATACAAAACCGATTCCGCATCAGAGGCCTCGAATTTTGCCGGAATAAGCTGCTGCGATGTCGGGATCTGTTCAGCAACATTTTTGAAACGGCTATAGAAAATCGTCGCAACATCGAATTCTTCGCTGTCAAACCGTGCAAGCACATCTTTGGCAACATCCGCTGCGTGAACATACCCAAGGCGTTTTACCTCGGACATATCCACATGTTTGATCATCAGATCGCCAAATTCGCGTTTCAGCTGATCACGGCCTTTTTTGCCAACCGTTACTATTTTTACGGTTTTGCCATGGGCCTTTAATTCGGCAATATGCACCCGCGCCAATTTCGCAATAGAGGAGTTGAACCCCCCGCAAAGCCCGCGCTCAGAGGTGGCGACAATCAACAGATGCACCTGATCAGCACCCGAACCGCGCAACAGGCGCGGCGCGTTATCGTCCGCACCCTGTGCCAAATTGGCCAGAACCGCGTTCATACGGTCGGCGTATGGCCGTGCGGCTTCAGCCGATTCCTGCGCGCGGCGCAATTTCGCCGCGGCAACCATCTGCATGGCCTTGGTGATCTTCCGAGTGTTTTTAACACTCTCGATCCTTACTTTCAGGTCTTTGAGGTTCGCCATGGGCAGAACTCCTTTCCCTTTAGGCCAAAATTACGCGAAGTCTTTCGAAAACGCTTCGATTGCTGCTTTGACGCTGTCTTCCAGCTCACCTTTGACCTTGCGGTCATTATCGGTGATGTCTTTCAACAGATCCGCATTCTGGGCACGCAAATGGGTCAGCAAGCCTTGTTCAAAACGGCCAACATCAGCAACATCGACCTTGTCAAGGAAACCCTTGGTGCCGGCATAGATCACCATCACCTGTTCGGCGTTGGTCAGCGGCGAATATTGCGCTTGTTTCAGCAATTCTGTCAGGCGCTCGCCACGGGCAAGCAAGGCTTGGGTGGAAGCATCAAGATCGGAACCAAACTGGGCAAACGCCGCCATTTCGCGGTATTGTGCCAATTCCAGCTTCATCGAGCCGGAAACCGAGGACATTGCCTTGGTTTGCGCTGATGAACCAACCCGCGATACCGACAGACCGGTATTCACCGCAGGGCGAATGCCCGAGTTGAACAATTCGGTTTCAAGAAAAATCTGGCCATCGGTAATCGAAATCACGTTGGTCGGAATAAACGCCGAAACATCGCCACCTTGCGTTTCAATGATCGGCAAAGCCGTCAAGGAACCGGAGCCATAATCCGCGTTCAATTTTGATGAACGCTCCAGCAGGCGCGAGTGAAGATAGAAAACATCGCCGGGGTATGCTTCACGTCCGGGTGGACGGCGCAGCAGCAGCGACATTTGACGATAGGCAACAGCCTGTTTGGACAGATCATCATAAATGATCAGCGCATGGCGGCCATTGTCACGGAAATGCTCGGCCATTGTGGTGGCGGCATAAGGTGCCAAAAACTGCAACGGTGCAGGGTCGGATGCGGTTGCGGCAACAACAATGGAATATTCCATCGCGCCGTTTTCTTCCAGCTTGCGCACCAATTGCGCAACCGTGGAACGTTTTTGGCCAATCGCCACATAAACGCAATACAGTTTTTTGTATTCGTCATCGCCAGCCGCATCATTATAGGCTTTTTGGTTCAACACCGTATCAAGCGCCACAGCGGATTTACCGGTTTGGCGGTCACCAATGATCAATTCGCGCTGGCCACGGCCAACAGGAATAAGCGCATCAACCGATTTCAAACCGGTTGCCATCGGCTCATGCACCGATTTACGCGGGATAATACCGGGGGCTTTTGCATCTGCAACCGCGCGCTTTGTGGTTTTGATCGGGCCTTTGCCGTCAATCGGATTACCAAGCCCGTCAACAACACGGCCCAGCAATTCGTCACCAACCGGCACGTCCACAATAGAGTTGGTGCGCTTTACAACGTCACCTTCCTTGATGTCGCGGTCAGAGCCGAAAATAACGATACCGACATTGTCGGTTTCAAGGTTCAGGGCCATGCCACGGATACCACCGGGGAATTCAACCATTTCACCGGCCTGAACATTGTCCAGACCATATACACGGGCAATACCGTCACCAACTGACAGCACACGCCCGACTTCGGCGACTTCGGCCTCGGCACCAAAATTCTTGATCTGGTCCTTGAGGATCGCAGAAATTTCCGCGGCTTGGATGCTCATTATCCGACCTCTTTCATTACGTTTTGAAGATTGTTGAGTTTGGAACGAAGAGAACTGTCGACCATAACCGACCCCACCTTCACAATAAGACCGCCGATGAGGTTTTCATCCACGTTCACATTCACTTTGACAGTTTTGCCAATAGATTTCTTTAGCGCGGCGGCCAGCGCCTTGCTTTGGGTTTCAGTCAGCTTTTTGGCTGATTGCACCTCGGCGGTGATTTCACCACGATCATCGGCAGCCAATGCTTTGACTTGCGAGATCATATCACCCAGCACAAACAAACGCCGGTTGGCGGCCATCAGGGCAACGGTGTTTGACACCACGGAACCCAGACCCATTTTTTTGGTGATTGCCGCCAGCACGCCAGCTTGTTCATCGCGCGAATAAATCGGCGAGGCCAGAACGGCCTGTAAATCGCTGCTTTCATTTATTGCGGCTTGTAACTGGTCAAGATCGGATTCGACAGCGGCAATATTACCCGCATCTTTGGCGATCTCGAACAACGCGGTTGCATAACGGCCAGCGGCCCCTGCGGTTAATGTAGCTGATGCAGACACGAACACCCCTTTAATTCTTTTGTGCCACACCCGTATTGGCGCAGCAATATCCTTCGGAAAACGTTTTACAACATTTCCGTTGAAATCGGCGCGGTGATAGCAGAGGAAATTGATCCTTGCAAGTCAGGGGTGGAATCTGGATAGTTTTCAATTTACTATATTAAATCAATGGGTTACGTGCAATATTGACCCAAGTGCGACGCTTTGGACCCGCATTTTTTGTCTTTTTTAGTTAGGCAGAAGCAATGATTTTACTGAAAGGGCGGAGGAATGGCGGGCTGAAGCCCGCCCTACGGGTTAATATTGCCGTGATTTAACCATTAAAAAGGAAAATGCCGAATCCCGTAGGGTGCGTGGTTTCCACGCACCGCCCCATCATCCGTAAACGGCGCGTGGAAACCACGCACCCTATATTTCGCGATTATTCACCGTTTTTGGTTTGGGTCGCCCAAGCCCCGATAAAATTTTCACCTGCCCGCGCATGGCCTCGCGCAAGCCGCCCGGCGGCACGGCGTAAACCTGTTTGCTTACCTCCAGCAATATCGCCCCTGCCATGAATTTTGGCCCCATAGCCCGCCCGCGTCTTTCCCAGAACTGTGCGGATTTCAGCCAGAATTTCTTGTTGCTTGGCGGCGCATAAAGCGCCATGCGGTGGCTTTCATATTGAAACCGGTGTTGGCGCAGGTATGTATCCAGCTGCCCCACCGAATAGGGCCGACCATAGCCAAACGGGGTAATATCGCGCCTTGCCCAGATACCGCCACGGTTGGGCACAATGAAAATCACCCTGCCCCCCGGTGCAAGGGTCCGGTAAATTTCAGCCAGCAATGCATCGGGCATTTCGCAGGCTTCCAGCCCGTGCGCCACGATCAGCCGGTCAAAGAACCCTGCCGGAATGGGCCAGAATGTTTCTTCGACCAGCGTTGACAGGTTCGCCTCTCCGGCTGGCCAGTGCATCACGCCCTGCTGGCCGGGCATCAGGCTTAGCACCTTTGCGCTTTCTTTCAAAAAGGGCCGCAACATCGGCGCTGCAAAGCCAAACCCGCCCAGCATTGTGCCGCTGGTATCGGGCCACATATCGCGCAACGCGCCTTGCAAGGATCGCTGCACCGAGCGGCCAAGTTTGGTGCGATAATAAAACGCCCGTAAATCAACAACATCCAGATGCATTGCATCTCCTGATTATATACGCCAAAGTTTGCTCCGATAAGGAGAAACCCCATGACCGCAGAAATCCTAACCATTCCGTGCCGTTCCGACAACTATGCATTTTTGATGCGCTGTTCACAAACCGGTATCGTAGCCCTGTTTGACGCCCCCGAGGCCGCGCCGATATTGGCTGTGCTGGCTGAAAAGGGCTGGAATCTGGATTTTGTGTTCTTAACCCATCACCACCCCGACCATATCGAAGGGCTGGCAGGGTTGCAGGCAGAATTTTCCCCGAAAATCATCGGATCAAAGCAGGACAGCCACCGCCTGCCCCCGCTCGATATTGCTGTGGATGAGGGCGATAGGGTTTCCGTTGGTGCGCTAACCGGCACGGTTTATGACGTGTCGGGCCATACCATCAACCATATCGCCTTTTGTTTTGACCCCGACAATGGCAATGCAATGTTCACCGGCGACAGCCTGATGGCGCTTGGCTGTGGGCGGGTGTTTGAGGGTGACATGAAAATGATGTGGGAAAGCCTGTCGAAACTGGCCCGCCAGCCCGCTGAAACAATGGTGTATTCGGGCCATGAATACACCCAAGCCAACGGGCGGTTTGCCATTACCATTGAGCCGGAGAATGCAGACCTGCAAGCGCGGATCGCCGATATTGCCGATAAACGCCAGCAAGGCATCGCCACCGTGCCGTCATTGTTGGCGCTGGAACTGGCCACCAACCCGTTTTTACGGGCTGGAACAGCAGAACGGTTTGCCAAAATCAGGGCTGCCAAAGACAGGTTTTAAGGGGATATTCCAGCAAAATCCGGCTGTCTTAATGGTCCAGATCATACATACCGACAGCCTCGTCCATCAAAGTCAAAACATTTTCTATTTGCGCCTCGACAATCGCCCTGTCGGTCTGGGTTACTTCTGCGCCATTGGCAATCTGGTTCAGTATAGCCGAGGGCACAAGCCATGCGGTTTTGACTTCTTGCAATTTCGCCGAAATCGACGGGCTTGGCGGCGGCATCACCAAACCGGGAAACCCCTCGGTCAATGCATTCAGCGTATTCGTAAATATCCGGACAGTATCAGCCAGGTTTTCCCTATTGGCTTCGGGGTTAATTCCCGCATCGATCAGGCAAAACTCTTTGGCAGCTTTTTGTGACAACATCCGCTGCCGCCCTGCGACATCGATGCTAATCGAATGGATCAAGGGCAGGTCTTCCAAGACTTCGCTATAATCTGTTGCTACGCGGTTAACATATTTATTTTGAACTTCCAGATACGCCAAACCAAGCATATCCAGCGAGGCAAGGTTTTCGTTATTTATCGTGCCGGTTTCAATAATTTCTGTCATCAGAGGCGCAAAAGCGTCGAACGACGTATCAACCAGGTTCAGTTCCGCCAAAACTGAATTGAGCGTTTCTGCGGCCAACCCCAATTCGGCATCTCCATTGCGCAGCGCATTTTGGCTGCGATCGAACAAGTCAAATGCGGTAGCCAACATCTGAGGAAGCTGTTCGGAATACCCCCCGGTCTGCATGAAACAAGCGATCATTGTTATGCGTTGCGACAACATCCTTTGACGCCCTGCAATATTTACCTTTTGTGTGGCTTCAATTACTTCGCTGCTTTGCGCGTTTGCCATCAATGGCTGGCTTGTTCCGCTAACCAATGCAGCAACAAGCATAAGGTGACGCGCATGCGATTTTATCGTTTTCATATGATCCTCGGGTTCAAACAGTAACTGCGGTTTCGAATACTGTTTCAACAGGATAATATCAACTGGCAAACGGGTCGACAGGCTCCCAATCGTCATCCATTTCATCGGGGTTTATGGGCACCACGGATTCATTGGTTTCATCCGAGATTTCCACTGTTTTAACATCGGAAATCTCGGCGCCCGGAAACGCCTTTAGCGCCGCAATTACCAGCCCGTGTTCCAATGCCTCTGCATGCAGGCTGGTGATATGTTCCGCATTTTTTTCAGCAAGGGTCTGGCCACCGCCCGATTGCACCACCGAAACCGTCCAGCGGGTGCCGGTCCAGTTTTGCAGGCGTGCCGACAACCGACCGGCGAATTCCACCGGCGCATCTTCCGTGGGTTGAAATTCAATTACGCCGGGCGCATAGGCCACCAGCCGGACATATTTTTCCACCTCGACCATCAATTGCATGTCGCGCCTTGCGCGGATCAATTCCAGCACATCCTCGAAAGCAACAAAGCGTTGCAGGGCTTCATTTTGCGGGGCCAAAGCTGCCATAGCATTGCTACCACTGCCTGCCATTGCTTGTGGGCCGGATGGTTTGGTGCTTGGCGCTGCCGGCGCGGCAGCCGCCGCCGGTGGCGGGGTGTTTTGCAGTTTTCGAACCAATTCCTCGGGGCTGGGCAGATCGGCAATATGGGTTAGCCGGATAATGGCCATTTCGGCCGCCATCATCGCATTTGGCGCAGCGGAAACTTCCTCCAGCGCTTTTAGCAGCATCTGCCACATGCGGGTCAGGGCGCGCATCGGCAGGCCTGCCATGATTTTACCGCGTTCCCGCTCATCAGGTGAAACGGTCGGGTCATCGGCGGCCTCGGGCGAGATTTTTACAACGCTGATCCAGTGGGTCACCTCGGCCAGATCACGCAATACCGCCAACGGGTCCGCGCCCTCGGCATATTGGCCGGATAATTCTGCCAATGCGGCTGCCGCGTCGCCTTTCATGATCAGATCAAACAGGTCCAGCACGCGGCCCCTGTCGGCAAGGCCAAGCATGGCGCGCACCTGTTCTGCCGATGTTTCGCCGCCGCTATGGGCCATGGCCTGATCCAGCAGTGACAGCGCATCACGGGCGGAACCTTCGGAGGCACGGATGATCAACGCCAAGGCATCCTCGGCAATTTCGGCGCTTTCCTGTGTGGCTATTTTGGTCAGGAATTCGGCCATCACCTCGGGTTCGATCCGGCGCAGATCAAACCGCTGACAACGCGAAAGCACGGTTACCGGCACTTTGCGAATTTCGGTGGTGGCAAAAATGAATTTTACATGTTCGGGCGGTTCTTCCAGCGTTTTTAACAGCGCATTAAAGGCGCTGGTCGACAACATGTGAACCTCGTCAATAATATAGACTTTGTAACGCGCAGACGCGGCGCGATATTGCACCGAATCAATGATTTCACGAATATCGCCGACGCCGGTTCGCGATGCGGCATCCATTTCCAGCACATCCACATGCCGCCCCGCCGCGATGGAAATGCAGGCATCGCATTGCCCGCAGGGTTCGATCGTGGGGCCGCCTTTGCCGTCCACGCCAACACAATTCAGCCCCTTGGCAATGATGCGCGCGGTGGTGGTTTTTCCGGTGCCGCGTATGCCTGTCATAATAAAGGCATGGGCGATACGGTCGGCCTCGAACGCATTTTTCAGGGTTTTGACCATGGTATCCTGACCATACAGGTCTTGGAACGTCTCGGGGCGGTATTTGCGCGCCAGCACCTGATAGGCGGCGGGTTTTTCGGTGTCGCTTATTGTGTCATTCATGTTTATCGCCCCTGATGAAGGGTCAGAGTTTAAGCGAGCGCGCAAAGCAACTCAAGCCGCTTTCCGGTTAATCCGGAACGTCTCTTTTCATTTTGGCACGCGCGCGGCCACCCGAATAAACCTTGTTGGTTTTTTTGTTGCGCGCCCGGGTTTCGGCGGCGGTTTCGGTATTGCGGGTATCTTCGCGTTGCAGTTTTTGCCAGCGATTCAGGCGGTTGGCATCCAGCCGCCCTGCCTGAATTTCCGCCTGCACAGCACAGCCCGGTTCGCTGTCATGGGCGCAATCATTAAACTTGCACTGCCCTGCCAGCACGATGATATCGTCAAACACCATATCGACGCCCTCGCGCACATCATATAATCGCAAGGCCCGCATGCCCGGTGTATCAATCAGCCACCCGCCTGAAATCATCCGGTACATGGATCGCGCCGTGGTGGTATGCTTGCCTTTGGCGTCTTCTTCGCGGATGTCCTGTGTTAAAATATCCTGTCCGGTCAGGGCAATGGCCAAAGTGGATTTCCCCACACCGGAAGACCCCACCAAAGCCACGGTTTGGCCGGCATGGCACCATGGTTCCAGATGCTTTTGCGCATCGGTTGATGTGGCATTGATGGCCACCACCGCATGGCCGGGCATTTCGCGCAGCGAATCCTCCAGATATTTTTGCGGGGTTTTGCTAAGATCGGCTTTGGTCAACACCAATACCGGCGCAACCTCGGCCTGATGGGCCAGCGCCAGGTAACGCTCCAGCCTTGCCGGGTTAAAATCGGCATTGCAGGATGACACAATAAACAACGTGTCGATATTGGCAGCGATCAGTTGCGTGACATAATCCTTGCCCGCTGCACGGCGTTTTATTTCGGATTTCCGGCCCAACACCCGAACCGGCGAACCGGTTTTGGCATCCACCAGCAACCAGTCGCCAACGGTAATGCCCTGTTCGGCCAACAGGCCGGTGACGGGCACCTTTTGCGGCCCGTTCTCGCCCAGCGCATCCAGTGTGTTTCGCTGCACCTCTGTGACGCGCAGCGGGGTGGTTTCGGTGCATTCTTCCGGCGTTAATTGCGATTGGTAAAATTGCCCCCAGCCAAGCTCCGGCAAGGAACAGGTTTGATTTGTCATGGTAAAGCAAACCTCGATAAATATCTGGCACCCCTTTGGCGGGTTGCAAAAAGGGTGGATTTTATCGAAAACAAACGGATATTACCGGCCCCGCATCCGGAGGTTTTTTGATATAATCATAACGTCCTCCTGCAAGTATATAAGGTGAGAGGCTGGACAACGACCCAAACGGGACTCGTTATGGCTGCTTCCTTCCGGACCTGACCAGGTTGGCGAGGCGCTTGCCCGCGCCAACCTCTCGGTGGTTATATATGGTGCAAAACAAGCCGGGTCAATGGGGGGAATTGGCAATTGAACTCGGTGCATAATTGCGTCAGTATCGCTAAAACCGACGGGGCATATGGGAATTTCTGAAAACATTACTTTTTCCGGTGAAAGCTTTGATCGCGCCGCGCATTTGCGTGGTGATCGCAATGCTATTCAAGGATTAATGGCCAAAAACACCTGCCGCGTCATGGTGCTTTGGCAAGGCAAATTGCTGATTGATTTCAGCAAGGGCACCAAAATTGTCTGGATGCAGCCCAATGCCGAAATTCTGGCCCATGCATCTGATGATCCGATCTTTCTGGGCCTGCAAAACGGCGCGGCGCGCTTTGCGCTGGATATTTCGGGCTGGACACCAAACACCCAACCGGTGGGGCCGAGTTTTCCGGATGAAAGCCGGGTGCATTTTCCCGGCCTGCCCGATCAATTTTATTTTGCCGATCTTAGATCAACCATGGGCGAACTAACCAACGCCGATGCAGGTGATGCCGCAACCGCCAAAGGCATTATGGAATGGCACAAAATCCATAAATATTGCGCCAATTGCGGGGCCAAAAGCCATGTGATCAATGCCGGTTGGCAACGGCAATGCCCCGAATGCAACCGCCAGCATTTTCCGCGCACCGACCCGGTGGTGATTATGCTGGTCACCCATGGAAATGACGTGCTGATCGGCCGTTCGCACGGCTGGCCCGAGGGCATGTTTTCGCTGCTGGCGGGGTTTATGGAACCCGGCGAAACCATATTCGAGGCCGTGCGACGCGAGGTATTTGAAGAAACCGGCGTCAGAATCGGCAAGGTTGAATACCTGAATGACCAGCCTTGGCCATTTCCATCATCGCTGATGATTGGCTGTCGCGCCCAAGCCCTGACCAAAAAGATTATCCTTGATCCGGTTGAGCTGGAATCAGCTCTGTGGATCAGCCGCGAAGCCGTATTGGCAAGCCTTGATGGCAGCAATCCGGCGTTGTTGCCGGCGCGAAAAGGATCCATCGCGCGTTTCTTGCTGGACCGCTGGCTGGCAGATACATTAGATTAACTTTTTCACCTTAGAGACACGATATGAAATTTGACTACAAAACAACGATAAACGTTCCTGTTGAATTCGCTTATGCTCGGCTGACCGATTTTGACAAGTTTGAAAAAGACGGCTTTGGCAATATGTCAAAATTCACCCCGGTGGGGGATATTTCCGCGCCAAAAATCGGTGCAAAATGGAAGGTGCGTTCAGAATTTCAGGGCCGGCAGCGCAGCTTTTCGTTGCAGCTCCGCCAGCTTGTGCAAAACGAATCGGTGGTGCTTGGCAACGGATCTGACAAATTTGATGTTGAGGCCTGTTTTAATCTGGCAAAGCTGGATGATGAAAACACCGGCTTTGCCTTTGAACTTAATGCCAGCGCAAAAACCATTACCGGACGCTTGATCATACAAACCATGCAACTGGCCCGAAGCCGGATCGAAAAAAAGCTGGCCGCCGATTTTGAAACCATGCGCGACCGCATGGAAGCAGGATACCACAACACCTGAATGCCTGCCCAAAACCAAGCGCAGCCCAAGGGACCAAAGCCGGGCGCAGCGCGGCCAAGCCCAAAGGGAAGCGGTATGTTGCGCCAGCAATATCGCCGCTGGACTGCGGGAGCGCCACTTTACCTTGCGATCCCTTAACCAACGCTTTTGCGAAACGGGTTTGCCTTGTATACGCCCAGAACCCGCATCGTAGAGGTAAAATAATCCAGTTCCTCCAGTGCCCGTTTTACGGCTGCATCCTCGGGGTGGCCCTCGATGTCTGCATAAAACTGCGTGGCGGTAAAATTACCATTGACCATATAGCTTTCCAGTTTAAGCATATTTACACTGTTGGTCGCAAAGCCGCCCATAGCTTTGTAAAGCGCTGCGGGGATATTTCGCACCTGAAAAACAAGGGTGGTCATAATTGCGCCACTGCCCTGATCTGCCCATTGTTTTTGCGGGGCACAGACCAGAAACCGCGTGGTGTTGTGGGTGTTGTCCTCAATATGGCGGGCCAGCACATCCAGCCCGTAAATTTCAGCGGCCAGTTCCGAGGCCAGACCGGCAATTGCCGGATTATTCTGTTCAGCCACCATACGCGCCGAACCGGCAGTGTCGGCCACGGCTTGCGGATTGATGCTGTGTTTGCTCAGGAAGTTCCGGCACTGGCCTAACAAAACCGTATGGCTTTGCGCGGTTTTTATGTCGGCAACCGTGCTGCCTTTTAGCCCCAAAAGGTTGGCATGGACCCGCAAAAAATGCTCGCCGATGATGTGCAGACCCGATTCGGGCAACAATGAATGAATATCGGCCACCCGCCCATAGGTCGAGTTTTCAACCGGCAACATGGCATAATCGGCGCGGCCATCATTCACCGCTGCAATCGCACCCTCAAAGCTGTGACAAGGCAGCGCTTTTGCCTCGGGCATCACCTCATGACAGGCCTGATGGGAATAGGCACCGGGTTCCCCTTGAAAGGAAATCGTCTTGGTCATGGTCAATTTTCCTCAATACGTCGTTTCGTCGCGCTTTCTATACCTTGATTTCGCTGTTGAATAGCGGCTAAAAGCTTTTTGATGAATTTGAGTTGGGCCTGACCCTTTTGCAAACAAGGTAGCTGCACCTATGAATACTATGTTTTACACTAAAATCCTCGGCGGCGTATGTGGTTCGCTTTTGATCTTGCTTTTGGTTAAATGGGGGGCTGACACCTATTATTTCCCTTCAACCGGATCAAGCTATGGCGAAGAAGTCGCAGCAGCCTATGCAATTGCAGTCGAGGATGACGGCAATACCGAAGAAGTAGTAGAAGTGCCGTTTTCCGAATTACTGGCCGCTGCCGATGTTAATGCAGGCCAGCGCAAGTTTGGCAAATGTGCGGCTTGCCATACAATCGAAGCAGGCGCAAACGGCATTGGTCCCAGCCTGTTTGAAGTCGTGGGCCGCGAAATAAACAGCACCGATTTTGGCAGCTATTCCGGCAACCTGCCCGCCGGCACCTGGACCCCCGAGGAACTGAACGCGTTTTTGATTAACCCCAAAACCTATGCGCCGGGCACCTCGATGAACTTTGGCGGGTTTTCCAAAGACACCGACCGCGCCAATGTGATTGCGTATCTTTCATCGCTGTAAAGCCGCAACAGCTCCACTTGAAAAACCGCGCCTGACCTTCAGGCGCGGTTTTTTGCTTTTCACAGCCTGATCACGCAATCGCGCCTTGTTTTGTTCAAAATTCCGGCTACCATTATATGTTCAGGAAACAGGAGCCGGACATGACCCACCATAACCGCATCAAAGCCAAAGTGATCGCACGAAAAAACGCCCCTAACTGGATGGTTTTCAGCATTCTTGCGCTGGCCGCGATTTTAACCGCAATTGCAGGGGTCAGCCGCGCCGAGGGCGATGTTACCATCAGCCACGGCATTTCCAAATTCGGCGAATTGAAATACGATGCGGATTTCACCCATCTTGATTATGTCAATGTCGATGCGCCTTTTGGCGGTGAATTTTCCACATGGGCTTTTGGCACCTTTGATTCCATGAACCCCTATATCACCAAAGGCACCCCCGCGGGCAGCAGCAGCATTTTTATTGAATCGCTGATGGTTGGCACCGCAGATGAAACCGGTTCGGTTTACGGATTAATCGCCGAAACCATCGAATATCCGGCTGATCGCGCATGGGCGATATTCAACCTGCGCCGCGATGTTACGTTTTCCGATGGCACGCCGGTAACCGCATCGGATGTGGTTTTCACCCATAGTGTGTTTCTTGAAAAAGGCATCCCAGGTTACCGCGCCATCGTTGGCGCAGAAATCGAAATGGTAGAGGCATTGGATGATTACACCGTAAAATTCACCTTTACCGCCCCGTCGGAGGGCAATGACAACCTGTTTCTGGCGGCTGGCACGTCGGTATTATCCGAAGCCCAGTTTGCTACCCGTGATTTTGCTGAATCCACGCTTGAGCCCATATTGGGCACCGGCCCTTATGTGCTGGAAGAACTGGATGTCGGCAAGCGCCTGACTTATCGGTATAACCCTGATTATTGGGGCGCGGATCATCCGTTGAATGTCGGCCAGAACAATTTTGAATTTATCCGGTTTGAATATTACGCTGATCCGACTGCGGCTTTTGAGGGCTTCAAGGCTGGCCAATACCTGTTTCGCACTGAAAATTCTTCGCAAAAATGGGCGCAGGAATACAGCTTTCCGGCTGTGGAAAACGGCTGGGTGGTAACCGAGGAACTGGCCAACGGCAATATCGGCCAAGCGCAAGGGTTCTTTTATAACCTGCGCCGCGATAAGTTTTCAGACCCCCGCGTGCGCGAAGCCATCGGCATGGCGTTTAATTTTGAATGGTCAAACCGCACCTTGTTTTTTGGGCTGTATACCCGCGTAGATTCGTTCTGGAAAAACTCGCCGCTGGAAGCCATGGGTGAAATTCCGGCCGATGAACTGGCCATTCTGGAACCATATCGTGATCTACTGCCCGATGCGGTGTTTTCCGAACCGGTTTATTCCCCGCCAATTTCTGGCGAAAACCAGATCGACCGTGGTGTTATTCGCGCCGCCGGTAAATTGCTGGACGAAGCCGGTTGGACAATTCAGGACGGCGTGCGCAAAAACGCTGATGGCGAACAGCTTACCGTTGAGTTCATGAATTATTCCCCGCTGTTTGATCGCGTCATCAACCCCTATATCGAAAATCTGGAGCGCTTGGGCATTGTTGCCACCAACAACAGGATTGATATTGCCCAATATACTGAACGGCGGCGCAGCTTTGATTTTGATGTGATGATCTCTACTTACGGAAATTCCTTAACACCGTGGCTCGAGCTTCGCTCAACTTATAATTCAGGAAATGCACAGGTGCCGTCTCGCAACATTGTCGGGCTTGAAAACCCTGCGATTGATGCGCTGGTGGAAAACATTCTTGGGGCAACCGACCGAGACGAGCTTAACCTGCGCACCCGCGCGCTGGACCGCGCGTTGCGGGCCTTGCATATCTGGGTTCCGCAATGGTTCAAGGAGGTCCACACAGTGGCCTATTGGGATGTCTATGAACACGGCGATGTAACGCTGGCACCTTTCGCGCTGGGCGCCAATAGCTGGTGGTGGTATTCCGAAGAAAAAGCTGCCAGACTGGCCGCCGAAGGCGCGCTTTGATCTGATGGGAGCCTATATTTTTCGTCGGCTCCTGCTGATTATTCCGACATTACTTGGCATCATGGCGATCAATTTCGCCCTGATCCAGCTGGTGCCAGGCGGTCCGATCGAGCAAATTATTTCCGATCTCGAAAACGGAACCGACACGTTTGATTTACTGGGCGGGTCCAGCGCCGATGCGGGTATTAATAATGCCGATGATAACGATATCGGCAGCTATCAGGGGCGGCGCGGCTTGCCCGATGATTTTATCAAGGAACTGGAAATACAGTTCGGGTTTGACAAACCACCCTTAACACGGTTCTGGAATATGCTGAAAAGCTATGCGGTGTTTGATTTTGGCGACAGCTATTTCAGGTCTATTTCAGTGCGGGATCTGATACTTGAAAAAATGCCTGTGTCGATCTCGTTGGGGCTTTGGTCTACGTTGATTGCCTATCTTATTGCCATTCCGCTTGGCATCAAAAAAGCAGTGCGCGATGGCAGCCGGTTTGATACATGGAGCACCGCAATTCTGGTGGCCGCCTATGCCATCCCGACCTTTTTGTTTGCGGTGATGCTGGTGATCCTATTTGCCGGTGGGTCGTATTTGCAGATATTCCCACTGCGGGGCCTGACCTCGGATAATTTTGCTGAGCTATCATTGATTGGCAAAATCGGCGATTATTTCTGGCATCTGGCTTTGCCAATTCTGGCCATGGGCATTGGCAGTTTTACCACGCTGGCCCTGTTGACCAAAAATTCCTTTATGGATGAAATTCGCAAACAATATGTGATTACGGCGCGGGCCAAAGGCCTGCCGGAAAAACGTATTTTATACGGGCATGTGTTTCGCAACGCCATGCTGATCATTATTGCCGGATTTCCGGCCATCTTTATCAGCGTGTTTTTTGGCAGCTCATTGTTGATCGAAACCATTTTTTCACTGGATGGTTTGGGCCGCTTGGGATTCGAGGCCGTGTTAACCCGCGATTATCCGGTGATTTTTGGCACATTATATTTCTTTACCCTGTTGGGATTGCTGGTAAAAATATTATCCGACATCACCTATGTCTGGATAGACCCGCGCATTGATTTTGGTAATCGTCAATCATGAAGCTAACCAACCTGCATAAACGCCGCCTTGCCAATTTCCGCAGTAATCGTCGCGCATATTGGAGCCTGTGGATTTTTGGCGTGCTGTTCATTCTGTCGCTATTTGCGGAATTCATCGCCAATGACCGGCCCTTATTGGTGTCCTATCAGGGCGAATTATTCATGCCGGTTTTCAACACCTATACCGACCAGCAATTCGGCGGAGACTTCTTGACCGAGGCCCAATATCACGACGCAGACATGAAATGCCTGATCCGAACCGGAGGGCTGGAGGCCTGTTTTGATGACCCCGACACCATATATGCAGACGCCGCTGACGGGGTGGTTATGGGTAGCGAAATTGACAAAGGCTGGATGATCTGGCCGCTGATCCCCTATAGCTTTACCACGGTTGACACCCGAAATGTTGAAACCGCCCCCGGCCCGCCGGACAGGTTTCACTGGCTTGGCACCGATGATCAGGCCCGGGATGTTGGCGCGCGGATCATTTACGGGTTCCGGATTTCCATTCTGTTTGCGCTGGTGGTAACCGTGCCGTCAGTCATTCTCGGCATTTCGCTGGGCGCGGCGCAAGGTTATTTCGGCGGCATGTTTGACTTGTTGTTTCAACGGTTTACCGAAATATGGGGGTCCATCCCCATGCTCTATGTGATCATATTATTATCAGCCATGTTCACCATGAATT
>JALSGU010000158.1 GCA_026982575.1 Paracoccaceae bacterium
CCATGTTTTCAACCAGTTTCGAGATGATGATTTTTGGCCGGATCATCATGGGGGTGGGCGTGGCCGGGCCACGAACCGGCAGTATTGCTTTGGTGCGCGACCAGTTTTCTGGGCGTGAAATGGCGCAAGTCATGTCTTTTGTGATGATGGTGTTTATTCTGGTGCCCGCGGCTGCACCGGCTTTGGGGCAAGTGGTTTTGCTGGTCTCGGGCTGGCGGGCAATATTCGGGGTAATTATCGCCGTGGCGCTGATAGCATTTTTCTGGATGGCATTGCGACAACCCGAAACCAACCCCGTTGAAACCCGCGAAAAATTTAGCTGGCGGGGGCTTTTACGATCTTCCATGATCGTTTTAAGCAATAAACAAACCATGATTTTCTCAATGGCGGCGGCCTGTACCTTTGGCGGGTTTATTGCCTTTCTTGGCACCGCCCAGCAGGTGTTTGTTGATATTTTCAAGGTGGGCGAGGCTTTTCCTGCCTATTTTGCAGTGCTTGCATTGGCGGTTGGCTTGGCATCGCTGGTGAATACAAAGATCGTTGTGCATCTGGGCATGCGGCGGATTGCCAAAACTGCGTTCATTGCGGTTTCGGTTTTTTCATCCACTTATGTTGCACTTCTTATAATTTTTCCGGCAACCGAAACCCTGTTTGCCTTTATGGTCTGGGGAATGTTGGTGTTTTTTGCAACGGGGTTATTGCTGGGCAATATCAATGCTTTGGCGATGGAACCAATGGGCAAAACCGCTGGAGTGGCCGCTGCGCTGATCGGGGCGATTTCAACGGCTATGGCTGTGGCGGTCGGCATTCCAATTGGTCAGATGTTTAATGATAGTATTCTGCCGATTGTTGCCGGTTTTGCCCTGCTTTCCAGCATTGGCTTTTTGCTTATGTTGCTTGCCGGGCCAGCGCAGCCAGATCCTTTGCCAAGGCAAAAGCACCTTTGATTTTCTCAGCCCCGTTTGGCCAGTCTCGCTGCACAACGATTTTATTACCGCGCACTTTGGCTTGGCCTTTTTCAGCATTGATAAAATCAACCAGCCCCGCAGGGTTGGCGAATTTATCATTGTAAAACTGGATGGTTGCACCTTTTGGCCCGCCATCCAGTTTGAATATTCCTGCCCTTTTACAAGCATTTTTAATGCGCACGATGTTCATCAATGTCGTGACTTCACGCGGTAATTTGCCAAAACGGTCAATCAGTTCAGCGGCAAAACCTTCCAGTTCCACCTTGGATTTCAGCCCCGATAAACGCCGATACAGCCCAAGGCGCACATCCAGATCGCTAACGTAATCATCCGGTATCAACACCGGAACCCCAAGATTGATGGTGGGTGCCCAGCTGGTATTGGTATCGGACAGGCCCTCCAAATCACCAGCTTTCATCGATGCAATCGCTTCTTCCAGCATTTCCTGATACAGTTCATAGCCAACTTCGCGCACCTGCCCCGATTGCTCGTCGCCCAGAATATTACCGGCACCGCGGATATCCAGATCCTGGCTGGCAATGGTAAACCCGGCCCCGAGACTGTCCAGCGACCCCAGCACCTTTAGCCGTTTTTCGGCCTGTGCGGTCAGCGGTTTGCGGGGTTTGGTGGTGAAATAGGCATAAGCGCGGATTTTACTGCGCCCGACCCGACCGCGAATTTGATAAAGCTGGCTAAGGCCAAACATATCGGCGCGGTGCACAATCAGGGTATTGGCGGCGGGAATATCAAGGCCGCTTTCAACAATGGTGGTCGCCAGCAGCACGTCATATTGGCCATCATAAAATGCGTTCATTTTATCGTCGAGTTCACCCGCAGGCATCTGGCCATGGGCCACCACAACTTTTACCTCAGGGACCTGTTCTTTCAGAAAATCAACGATGTCCGGAATATCCTTGACCCGCGGCACCACATAAAACGACTGGCCGCCGCGATAATGTTCGCGCAATAATGCCTCGCGGATTGTCACCTGATCAAATTCCGAAACATAAGTCCGGATCGCCAATCGGTCCACCGGCGGGGTGCCAATCAGCGACAATTCCCGCACGCCAGAAAGCGCCAGTTGCAAGGTGCGCGGGATCGGCGTGGCCGAAAGGGTTAAAACATGCACCTCTGAACGCAGCTGTTTCAGGCGTTCTTTGTGGGTGACGCCGAATTTTTGTTCCTCGTCAATCACCACCATGCCAAGATTGTTAAACCGGATATTTTCAGCCAGAATCGCATGGGTGCCGATCACGATATCAACCGTGCCGCGCGACAGCATATCGCGGGTGGTGGCCATTTCCTTGGTGGATACAAACCGCGACATCTGGCGGATTTGCACAGGCAGCCCGCGAAAACGGTCCTTGAAACTTTGGGTATGTTGGCGGGCCAGCAGGGTTGTCGGGGCAATAATCGCCACCTGAACCCCCGACATTACCGCCACAAACGCAGCCCGCATGGCGACCTCGGTTTTGCCAAAACCCACATCGCCACAAATAAGACGATCCATGGGTCGGCCCGAGGCCATGTCTTCCAGCACGTCCTGAATGGCGTTCAGCTGGTCATC
>JALSGU010000159.1 GCA_026982575.1 Paracoccaceae bacterium
GCGATTTCAATTTAACAGTTGGGCTTTTCAATTGCGGGTGGCCATGTTATGCGCCGCCCAACGCTTTTAACCAACCCGAAGGACAGCCCAATGGCCATTCAACGCACTTTTTCGATCATCAAACCCGATGCAACCAAACGCAACCTGACCGGCGCGATTGTTGCCAAATTCGAGGCTGCTGGCCTGCGGATTGTCGCATCTAAACGCATCCAGCTGACATTGGCGCAAGCGCAGCAATTTTACGGGGTGCATAGCGAGCGTCCGTTTTTTGATGAACTATGTGAATTCATGATTTCCGAACCGATTGTTGTGCAGGTTCTGGAAGGCGAAAACGCCATTGCCAAAAACCGCGAAGTCATGGGCGCGACCAATCCGGCTGATGCGGATGCGGGCACAATTCGCAAGGAATTTGCATTAAGCATTGGCGAAAATTCCGTGCATGGTTCGGATGCACCGGAAACCGCAGCCGAAGAAATTACATTTTTCTTCTCGGGTCTTGAGCTGGTGGGATAACAAGGCCGAGGGGCCAGCCCCCCGGACCCCCGGAGTTTTCTTTACAACAAAGAAAAAGGCTGCTTTTAGCGGCCTTTTTTTATTGACTGAGGCGGAGGGCTTCGTAAGCTGGAGTTGGCAAGGGCCGCGAAGCTGTGCTTTCGGGCAATTCAATGCACCCGGCGCCGCCAATATCCCGGCATAATCCTTGAGGATTACAGTCGCTACATCATTGCATGGAAGCTTTATATCAATATGCGTGCTGGTGATGTGACAGATACGCTGGAAATGCGCAGGAGGTCTCTGGCTTTGGTGCAGGACAAGCCCTGTCTGCTTATAATCGACCGTTTGCGCGGCCTGTTCTGGCCTTGCCCCGCTTTAGTTCCGGTCTCTCAACTTATTTAAGCGGCCTTTGGTTCGAATGCCAAGGGGATTTTTCGCCTAGGATCTGGACTCATTTTTTTCTTTGGCGGGATGCACAGCCAAATCCCTTTGCCGATCAACCCGTCGCGAAACCAGTTGGCGTCATAGCCTTTGTCAGCCAGGAGAAATTTAGCAGCAGACAGGTTGGGGAACAGCGTTCGCGCTCCGTCAAAGCCCGAAATCTGGCCCGCCATCAGGTAGACGCACGGGGCGCGTCCTTGACCATCGCAAACGGCGTGTAATTTGGAATTCAGCCCGCCTTTAACCACATAAATAATGCCGCTGGAGACCCGTAGGTTGTCAACCGGCGGCCCCGTGAAAGCGTGGGAGACAAGGCTTCAAGCGCTCGATTTACGCTTTGCCATGAGAACGCCCTCCTGCCCAAAATGAACCAAAAATCAGCCCGTTTGGGAATCCTGAATATCAATAGGTCCTGACCGTGGCGACCGGATGTTGGTTTCTGGAAATATTTCATCACCCTCGGGGGCGATGTATGGTGTTATCTTTATGAGGCGTGTTGGCGGAAGGTTTCAAGGCCTGAAATGCGGTTTCCGGCCGGTGCGTCTTAAGGCGATGCACAAAAAAGGGCCGCAGAAATGCGGCCCCGGATTGGAATAGTCTGAATTCCCTAGTCGGTGGTTTGTGCCCAACCGGCAGCGGCAAAGCCCTGCACGGGGGTTGAAAGCTCGTTAAAGCCCGAGGCTCCGCCGAAGTTCATGCGCACACCGATGGTGACGTTGGATTCATAGCCTGAATCTTCTGTGTTGGCGGTGAAGGTTCCGTATTCGTAGCCCGCGACAATATCGAGACGGTCTGTGATGGCATAGGCCACCTGAAGCTGCCCGACCAGTAGTTCACCCCAGTCGCCGTAATCTTCGAAATAGTCGGGCGAATAGCCGGCTTCGAAATCAAACATGGCGCTGAGGCGGTCGCTGAATTGGTAAGAGGCCCCGACGCGTGACAACAGGCCGGAAAAGCCGTTATCGGGGGTTGGTCGATTTGCCCATGTATCATAGCGCCAATCCATATAGGCGACCTGACCAAACACCGTGAGCTTGCCAAAGCTCTTTTTGGCTTCAACCCCGCCGACAAATCCGGGGCGCATGATGCTGGAATTCAGGTCGGTTTGCTGAAAGCCGACCGCCCCGAAGGCCCCGACATAAAGGCTGCCGAAGTTTTTACCAACGTGTAGGCCAAGCACTTCGTATTCACGCGGGCCTTGGTCGCGATATTCTGTGCTCGGGTTGCCATAAGCGGAAAGATCGCGATAAAGCCAGCTGATATCGGTGGTGACCTGTAGGCCATTGGCAAATTCAGCGGTGACATAGCCTTCAACAGAGACGCCGCTAAAGCTGTTCCACTGGTCGTCGTCATCGGTTGACCACATATCACTGGCGAGATAGCTGGCGGTGATAGAGCCGGAGAAGCTCGGGGCGGCTTGTGCGGCTTGGGCAAATGAAAATGTGGTGAGTGCGGATGTTAATATCAGGAATGAATTTTTCATTTTGTACCTCTTGTTTGCTACTAAAATTACAATGCATCATTAAATTATAAGACATATCAGTCTGTTAGGAAGCCCCCCCCCCCCCAG
This sequence comes from Paracoccaceae bacterium, assembly GCA_026982575.1. Classification (GTDB taxonomy): domain Bacteria; phylum Pseudomonadota; class Alphaproteobacteria; order Rhodobacterales; family Rhodobacteraceae; genus UBA3077. The sequence goes on from JALSGU010000159.1 coordinate 2,507, forward strand.
AGATTTTCAGAGACGGTGTC
>JALSGU010000160.1 GCA_026982575.1 Paracoccaceae bacterium
GGATGTGCAACAAAGCCTCGCCCAACAAGTGCCTTTTCCGCAACGGCTGGGCGACCCAGATGAATTTGCCAACCTTGCCGCGCATATCGTTGAAAACAATCAATTAAACGGAGAGGTTATCCGCCTGGACGGGGCAATACGGATGGCGGCGCGCTAGATCCATACGGGGTTTGACCATGCACGTTTACCCGCCCGGTCTATCACTGTGACGCGTATCCAGGGTGAGTCTGCCAACAGCTCCCGAGAGAGCCGCGCGGTGGTCATTGATACGCCGTGCAGAGTTTCCATTGAAGTCCCCTGCCCTTGAAGAATTATGGTAACAGCAGAGGAGCAATCCACCTCGACACTATCGTTATAGATGCGGATATCGGTGATTTGCGGACCGGTGCTCGCATAGTATTCGCCAGCTTTTAGCGCGGCCAAAAGAGCCTCGGGGCTGTTTTCTTCGGCTTTAACCATCACCCATCCTCCGAAATGGTCGGGTATGTTGAAATGGGCGTCATCCGTGGCAATCAGATTGAGATGCCTGCTACGGTTTAGCAGGTGCTCAAGCGTCAGAAACCCTTCGCCGCGATCATTGTCTACGACGCAGCCATGGTTGTAAATTTCTACTGCGTGGGCGGCGGTAATTGACCGGGCATCCGCTTCGCTCAAACCCGACCAGTGCGGGTGGGCGATGGCCACAAAGGCCCCCGCATCCCGCGCACGCTGGGCAATGCTTGCGCCGCTTTCCGAGCCTTTTTTAGATCGGAAACTTGGCGCGTCCGGAGGGGTGAAATCAAGCGGCAACCCGATTCCTAAAATATGCCACAAATAGCCATTTTCCATTTCGCCGGTATGCAGTTCTGCCCCGATAAGGGTTGTGAACTTCTCATGTCGAAAAGCCGACGTATCGCTGATCGGGTAATCAAACAGCCCGACAAAATGGTCGGTCAGGGCAATGAAATCATAGCCTTCTGCCTGATAGCGGCGGCAAACTTCTTCAGGCGTCAGCACCCCGTCTGAATTGGTGGAATGGGTGTGCAGGTTCCCACGGAAAAATTTCCCGGGTGTGGAGTAGAATTTTGTAGGCATCGTGTAGTCTTTCGGTTTGTTTGCGTCCAATTGGTGCTATTTTAAGTTGCTGAAAAAGGCGATTGATGAACTTACAGGCATCCCATTGCTTAGGCAGCCACGTCGATACTGGGCGAATTTGGCCAATAATTTCGCCGCGAGAATGGCTGAGGGTAGCCAGCAATGCCACTGCCCGTGGGCAAGCGTTGCCGTCAGCTATTCTAAGAACAATACCCAGACCTTGTTTTGGTAAAGCCGCGATTAATATGCCCTCTGTGCCGGTCTTGACCAATACGGCCCCTGGCGTGGCAGTATTTAAGGCACTGACAATTGCGCCATGGCCTGCGGCGTAAAGCGGGCGTTTGTACAGGGCGGTCTGAAGCCTGTATATGGCATCAGTGCGGGCTTTGCTCAGGCCATCAGGCTTGGCAAACTTGGCGATGATGCACGCCAGACTGGACAAAGGCATGGTCAGGGCTGGAAAACCGCAGCCATCAATGCCCGCTTGACGACACCTGTCAATCAGCGGCGCGGCTACCCAGGCCTCAAGGGCCTGTATGCGGCGACTGAAGGTTGGTTGCGAAACATTATACTGCCTTGCCGCCAAACGAAAGTTTCTCTTCTTACTCAACACCAGAAAATCTTTCAGCCATTTTAATTCCATTCAAGGGCCACTTTCCCTTACTTGGGATGCCCAGCAGTATACGCACTTTTATCACCGCGTCCATTGCTACTCGAGGACATACGCGAACGTTCTTTGCCCTCCGAAAGCCAGCTATCAATCTGATCCGTAAATGCATCCAGCTTGGGCCGCTTGATCGGGGTCGTCTGCTGATAACCGGGAGGTTCCGAATAGGCTAACATCTTCGCAACACTATCTCGGCATATCCCGAAGTCCCGCGCAATGGCCCGCCCGCTCAGCCCATCATGAAAGTGGGCGCAACGTCCCTTCAAATACAAATCCATCTCTCTCGGTGATGCAAGCATCACCTGTCGCGCGGCGAGTATAAATCCCCAAACCCTCCCATTAAATGAAAGGGCCAAAATGGCCGGTTTTTACGCCGCCTGCGACCGCATTTTGCCGCCGCTACTGTGGCCTAGTATTGCTCCGCCGTTTATACAAATCACCTATGATAAAACTTTACATAAACAACGGCATAAGGCCAAAAATATGTTTAGTTGGCTCAAGAATTAGAGGCGCATAGCAATCCGATATGATCGATGCGCATACACCTTTCTATCGGCAATCTGCATTGCTGCTATCCTCATTTGGTGGCAGTAATGAGTCCTGTTCCTAGGCATCCCCCAGTTTTCAGCGATTTTTGACGAAAAACCGCTTGAACCTCTACCACATGAAAGGCTAAACCGTCGGCGGAGCTGTGGCCGAGTGGTCGAAGGCGCTCCCCTGCTAAGGGAGTATACCGGGAACGGTATCGAGGGTTCGAATCCCTTCGGCTCCGCCACT
>JALSGU010000161.1 GCA_026982575.1 Paracoccaceae bacterium
GCATCACGGATATCAATGGTTTCGCTGTCGGTCGGTTTGCATAATGCCAACACGCGGGACAGGGCGTTTTCAACAGAAATCATTCAAAAACTCCCTTTGCGAGAAGCTGTTCGGCTTCCCATTCTGCATAAGTTTTCTTTGTTCCACGCAGCTTCCATTCTCTTGGGCCGCTAGTTGATCTGCCATTTATGACAGCCCCTGCTGCGCTAGGGCTTGAAAACGCGTAATTTTTTTGAAACACGGCATGGGTTTTATTCGCAAGCAGAACGCCCGATTTCAGTAGTTTTTCGTGCAAAATGAAATAATGCGTTTTTGCGGTTGTATCACCAACCCATTCTTTCCGTGCGATAGATCCGGCTTGCACAATCATTTCTCCAGCTTCAAGATTTGCAATTGCACGGACCCCTGTTCTATTCGTAATAAGTTCAAATTCAGGAAAATTTAATATACTATTTTTTTGTAAAGACGGTAATTTTGTTTGGACTTTGTCCAAAAACACATCAATACGAAGCGCAGGCAATACAATCATCAGATTATCTAGAAACTCCTCCATATTTGCTGTGGCCGCTTCGCTTAGGCTAGATCGTGTTGGCTTATTCCCGTTTTCCAATTTTATTTTGCCAACGGCCAAGGCAACCTCGACCAGTCTGGATTCTAGGTATTTGACATGGGCTTTGTGCAGGTTATTTGCGGCTGAGCTAATAAGCACAGCAAGTTCCCACCAATCCTTAGTTTTTGCATGCTCTCGCAATCGGTTGCCAATATCCTCAGACTCTCCAACATATGCTAGCGGCCCATGTTCATTCTCACCCAACAAAACATAGATACCTGTGTGCCCAGATTCATTTCTTTGGAGCGCTTGAACAATTTTTGTGCGTGGTGTCAGCAAAACATGACCGGTCCACCCAAATAGTTCCGCTGTTTGCATTCCATCTGGATTGCCATCAACAAAATATAATTCAAGCGAGCGTCCTTTACCCATCACTCGGCCTCAAACAAGCCGGATTTTCCGCCGTCTTTCAGCACCAGCCGGATGTCGGAAATTACCATGGTTTTATCGACCGCCTTGACCATGTCATAAACCGTTAGCGCCGCAATGCTTACAGCTGTCAGGGCTTCCATTTCAACGCCGGTCTGGCCGGTGTTTTTAACGGTTGCCGATATATCAATGCCACAACGGGTCTCGTTCAGGGCCAAATCGACCGCCACCTTTGAAATCGCCAACGGGTGGCAAAGCGGGATCAGATCATGGGTTTTTTTGGCCCCCATAATGCCCGCCAGTCGCGCCACCGAAAGCACGTCGCCTTTTTTGGCCTGGCCTTTTGAAACCAGCGATAATGTTTCAGGCAAAAGGGAAATAAACCCTTTGGCAATGGCCACACGACTGGTGATTTGTTTTTCGGAAACATCCACCATATGGGCGGCGCCCGATGCATCAAAATGGGTCAGGGTTGGCATTATCCGGCCTCCGGCAACCAAGGGGAAGAAAGAATTTCGCGGGTGGCGGATTCGACATCCGTTTGGCGCATCAGGCTTTCGCCAATCAAAAAACTGCGCACGCCGTAATGGGCCATCGCCGACAGATCATGGCGATCGGACAGGCCGGATTCACCAACAATCATCCGCCCCACGGGCACGGATGATGCCAGATCACGGGTGACATCCAGCGAGACCTCGAATGTTTTCAAATTGCGGTTGTTGATGCCGATCATCGGTGATTTCAGTTTTGCGGCGCGCAAAAGCTCGGGCATGTCATGCACCTCGATCAGCACATCCATGCCCCATTCAAAAGCCGCCGCTTCCAGTTCAGCCGCCTGATCATCGGAAACGCTGGCCATAATGATTAGAATGCAATCGGCCCCCAAGGCCCTCGCCTCGGCGATTTGATAAGTGTCATACATGAAATCTTTGCGAAGACAGGGCAGGTCGGTGGCATTGCGGGCATCTTGCAAAAATGCATCAGCGCCCTGAAAACTGGGGGTATCGGTTAAAACCGACAGGCAGGTGGCACCGCCGCGTTCATAGGCTTGCGCCAAGGCGGTCGGGTCAAAATCGGCACGAATAAGACCTTTTGACGGGCTGGCTTTTTTAATCTCGGCAATCAGCCCATACCCACCCTGTCCGGCCCGCACAAGTGCATCGTAAAAGCCACGCGGCGGGGTTTGCGTGCGGGCTGTTTCCTCGATATCGGCCAAAGATATTTTGGCCTTGCGGCTGGCGATTTCTTCCAGCTTATAGGCTTTGATTTTATCAAGCACATTCATGTTTTTGCCTCTGAGGTGATTTTTGCAAGGGTTTGGATACATTTCAGGGCCGCGCCGGAATCAATGCTGTTGCTGGCCATTTCAACGCCATCGGGCAGGGCGGACACCTTGCCCGCAATCAGCAACGCTGCGGCCGCATTCAGCAACACCGCATCGCGATAGGCTGATTTTTCACCAGCCAGCAATGCCCGAAATGCCACGCCGTTTTGTTCCGGTGATCCGCCCAGAATATTTTTGAAGGGATGCACCGGCA
>JALSGU010000162.1 GCA_026982575.1 Paracoccaceae bacterium
AGGGTGGCAAAAAAGGTAAAACCGGCGCCTATGGCACCGGCGCCGATATTCTGGAAGATCTGGCCGTTGAGGGCCATGATCTGCCCGCCCGTGTGCTGGATTGGCGCGGTATGGCCAAGCTGAAATCAACCTATACCGATGCGCTGCAAGACCATATCAACCCTGACACAGGCCGGGTGCATACCAGCTATATTATCTCGGGCGCCACCACTGGCCGCTTGGCATCTACCGATCCGAACCTGCAAAACATTCCGGTGCGCACCCCTGAGGGCCGCCGCATTCGCGAGGCATTTGTGGCCACGGATGGCCATGTATTGCTTAGCCTTGATTATAGCCAGATTGAATTGCGCATTCTGGCCCATATTGCCGAGATTGACAGCCTGAAACAGGCATTCCATGACGGGCTTGATATTCATGCCATGACCGCCAGCGAAATGTTCGGCGTGCCGATTGAGGGCATGGACCCGTCTATTCGCCGCCAAGCCAAGGCGATTAATTTCGGGGTGATTTACGGCATTTCTGGGTTTGGGCTGGCGCGTAATTTGCGTATTCCACGCAAAGAAGCCCAAGGATTTATTGACCGCTATTTTGAACGGTTTCCCGGAATTCGTGAATATATGGACAAAACTGTTGAAGCTGCAAAAGCCAAAGGTTATGTCGAAACCTTGTTTGGTCGGCGCATCCATACCCCCAATATTACCGCCAAAGGCCCCCATGCGGGGCTGGCCAAACGCGCCGCAATCAATGCGCCCATTCAAGGGACAGCCGCCGATATTATTCGCCGTGCCATGATCAGAATGCCGGATGCAATAAGTGGCCTGCCCGTCAAAATGCTGCTTCAGGTGCATGATGAATTGATATTCGAGGTGGAAAAAAGCGCGGTGGATGACACCATCGCAGCAGTGCGTAAGGTGATGGAAAACGCCGATCAACCGGCGGTGAAAATCAGCGTGCCGCTGGTGGTGGATGCGGGGCAGGGGGCAAACTGGGCCGAGGCGCATTAGGGGCTGCCGCCCCTCTTGAGCGGTGCTCAATTCACCCCGCAAGTTTTTTTGCAACAAAGAAAAGTTAAACCAGACCCAGTTTGTCGCGTTGCAAATAGCGCCTTGTGATCATAACCGCCGCGACAAACAGGCCGATGGCAAGGCCTGTCCAGACACCGTTTGCTGCCAGCGGGGTGTATTTTGACAAAAGATATGCGGCGGGAACTCCGATAATCCAATAGGCAAAAATGGCGATTTGCATCGGAACCCTTGTGTCAGATAATCCGCGCAACAACCCTGCCGACAGCACCTGGAGCGAATCAACCAGCTGAAAGGCGGCGGCGATGGCCATAAACGGAATGGCATAGGCCAGGATTACCGCGCTATCGGCGCTATTTTCACCGATAAATACATTTACCAGAGTTTCGGGAAAAAGAACCAGCAACAGAATGCTGAACACGGCAACCCCCGCCCCCAGAATATAAACCGCACGCCCCGCCAAGGCAATTTCGGCCCGGTTTTCATGGCCTTTGGCAAGGCCGATGCGGATGGTGCCAACCTGGCTTAGGCCCAGCGGAATCATAAATAATACCGATATGATCTGCAACACAATGCCATGGGCCGCCAAGGCCACAACCCCGTACCAGCCAACCATAATGGCCGAAAATGCGAACAGGCTGATTTCGGCCAGCAAAGACAGTGCAATCGGCCAGCCAAGCTGCACCACCTTGAAAAATGCCGGCCAGTCAGCCCGCCACCAGCGCACAAATAATTCATGGTGTCGCAAGGATTTTTTCATTACCGCAAAAGCCAGCAAAACCACCGCTGACAGGGTGCTGGAGCCAAGCGTTGCCACCGCCGCACCGCGTAGCCCCATGGCAGGCATGCCCCAATTGCCAAAAATAAACGCATAATTCAGCACCGCATTCAGCCCCGCTGCAATCAGGGTGATCAGCAAAACCAGATAGGCCAGCCCCACCACCGACAGATAAGACCGCAAAACCATGACAATAACCGTGGGGATCAATGCCCACATGGCGATATCGAGATAGGATTGCGCCATGGCAGGCAGGGGGGTGGCTTGGTCTAAAAAGGTAAATATCGGTTCGGCCAGAAACATGATGGGCATCACCAGCATTGCATAACACAGCACCGCCCAAAACCCCATACGCACCGAGCGGCGCATGGAGGTAACATCATCCCGACCCAGTGCGGTTGCCGCCATCGGCATCACCGCCGAGGCCAGACCAATACCGGCAATGGTCAGAAAAAAGAACAGCTGGTTGGCCAGCACCGATGCGGCCAAAGGTTCGGCCCCCAAGCGGCCCAGCATCAATGTGTCGGTTACACCCATCAACATGGATGCCAAAAACGTGCCAACCAGCGGCAGGCCAAGTTTGATACTGGCAGACAGGTGGGGCTTCAGGGATTGCTCCGCTGCATCGGGTCTAATATTCATTGGGTTCTCGAAATAATTTTGCAAAGCCTATCTGAATAGCC
>JALSGU010000163.1 GCA_026982575.1 Paracoccaceae bacterium
GCACCCAATCCAGATTATACCCCGCATCACTCAATATTTTGGCATCCCGTGCAAAGCTGACGGGGCTGCAAGAAACCGCGCCGATCACCGGCACGGTTGACGCTGCCAGCTCGATCATTTGCGCCTTTGCACCCGCGCGCGGCGGGTCGATCACCACGGCGTCCAGTTTGCGCAGATCAAGCGGCACAAGTGGTCGGCGAAACAGGTCGCGGACCTCGGTTTTGATGGTTTTCAGCCCTTGGGCAAATCGCCAGCCGGCATCCAGTGCCTCAAGCATATCGCCATCGCTTTCAACGGCCAGCACTTCGGCATTTTCGGCCAGGGGAATCGCGAAAGTGCCGCAACCCGCAAACAAATCGGCAATATTTTTGGCATTGCCCACTGCCAATCGCATGGCCGCCACCAGCGCGTCCTCGCCCTGTTTGGTAGCTTGTAAAAATGCGCCCAGCGGCGGAATGACCTCGGCTTTGCCAAAATGCTGTGCCGCACGGCGCCGCGCGGCGACGATTTCGCCATTCCAGCCAAGGCGCGCCAGATCATGCTTTTCAGCCAATGCTGCCAGTTTTCCGCGCAGGGGCTGGTCCAGTTCTTTGCCTTGGGAAACCTCGATATCAAGGCCGGAATCGCACAGGGAAACCGCCATTTTAAGCGTGCCCTTGCGCGACCCACCGGTGATAAGAATTTCATGACAGGCGGGCAGCGCGCCCAGCAATTCGGGCACAACCAAATGGCATTCTTCCAATTGAAACGCAGTATCGGAAGCGCGGGCATGAAACCCCACAACAGTGGTTTTCTTGGTGCGGCGACCGCTAAACACAACACGGCGGCGCGAAGCGGGCGGTGAAACAGCGATGGGTTTGAATTCGGTTTCCAGCCCTTGGGCTTGCAGGGCGCGGCGCACCACATCCTGCTTCCAATCGGCCAGAAATGCATCTGATGCATGTTGCAGGCTGCACCCGCCGCAAGACCCGAAATGTTTGCAAACCGGTTTGATACGTTCAGCAGAATCGCTCAGGCGTTTGCCGTTCTCAAATGTCTCGCCCGGCAGGGAAAACGGCACAAAGCTGCCATCATCGGCAATGCCGTCACCCTGTTGGCCCAGTCGTGTTATGGTTATCTTTTGCATAGGGTCTGCATAAATGGCCTTTTGCTGGATGCAAAGGCCCATTTTGGTGATAATGCGTCGTTAACGCACTTGCCTTTGCCAAAACCGCGTTTTACCACTTGGCCAGACGGTGCCTTACAGGGCTGAACAAGCGTTTCACCAAAGCCGACCCAAAACGGGGGCAATTGGTGAAAACTGTCGGAAATAGCAACTGCTATTCCCTTTCGGGCACCGTAAACGATAGCTCGAATAGGGGAAAAAATGCCAAAATACGGAGTAATGGTCTGCGGTCACGGATCACGCAGCCAAGCAGCGGTGGATGAATTTGCAGTGCTGGCGACACGTCTGCGCCCGCATTTTCCCGATTGGCCGGTTGAATACGGCTATCTGGAATTTGCCAATCCGGTGATGCGCGATGGTCTGGATAAACTGCGCAATGCCGGTTGTGACCATATTCTGGCGGTACCCGGTATGCTTTTTGCGGCCATGCATGCCAAAAACGATATTCCAACGGTGTTGAATACCTATGCGGCCAAACACAATATTACCGTGGAATACGGGCGTGAACTGGGCGTAGACCCAAAAATGCTATCCGCCGCGTCGGATCGTATTTCACAGGCGGTTGATGCGGCCAATAAAGAATACGGTGAATTGCCCCTGCATGAAACCTGCCTTGTGGTGATCGGGCGCGGTGCATCCGACCCTGACGCCAACGGCAATGTCTCCAAAGTTGCACGGCTTTTACAAGAGGGCATGGGGTTTGGCTGGATGGAAGTCGGCTATTCCGGCGTGACCTTTCCGTTGGTTGAACCCTGTTTGGACCATGTGGCGAAACTGGGCTATAAACGCGTGATTGTATTTCCGTATTTCCTGTTTACCGGCGTGTTGATCGACCGGATTTTCGGTTTTACCGATGCCGCCACGGCCCGTTATCCTGATATTGATTTTATCAAAGCAGGTTATCTGAATGACCATGATGCCGTGATTGAAACTTTTGCGGAACGGGTGCGCGAAATTGTCGAGGGCAGCAACAATATGAATTGCGGCATGTGCAAATATCGCGAACAAATTTTGGGGTTCGAGGCCGAACAAGGCATGGCACAAGAATCCCACCACCACCATGTTGAAGGCCAAGGCGCCAATGCGCCCGGTGCCACGGTCGAAACCTGTGATCTGTGTGATACATTTTGCACCGGCGCTTGCCGTCTGGATATGGACCACCACCATCATGACCATGGCGATGGGCATCATCATCACCACCATGATCATTCCCACCCCGAATACCCGCAAGCCGACCACCCGCACGGGCCGGAATCAGTGCGGGATCGGCCAAAAGGGTGATTTATGAAAAAAACCCAACGGCGATTTATGCGCA
>JALSGU010000164.1 GCA_026982575.1 Paracoccaceae bacterium
TTTTTAGCGGCGCGACCATCAACACGCCTTCGATGCTGGCCATTGCCGATGCGGATGACAGCCTTGAATGGATGGAGCAGATCGGCGGTTTAACCGAAACCCGCCGCCGTGCCGATGCCAATTTTACCGCATTGCAGGCTTGGGTTGATGCCACTGACTGGGTGGAAAACCTTGTGCCCGTTGCGGTTGAGCGCTCCAACACCTCGGTTTGCCTTAAATTCACCGATCCGGTGATTGGCGCAATGGATGATGCGGGTCAGAACGCTTTTGTCAAAACCATGGTGAAATTGCTGGAAAATGAGCATGCGGGTTATGACATCGGCGGCTATCGCGATGCCCCTGCGGGGTTGCGAATATGGTGCGGGGCCACGGTGGATACTACTGATATATTGGCGCTAACCCCTTGGCTAGACTGGGCATTTAATACTGCCAAAACTAATTTGAAGGAGGCATAAAATGCCCAAAGTTCTTATATCCGACAAGCTCAGCACTGCTGCCGTGGAAATATTTAAAAATGCGGGGGTCGAGGTTGATTTTATGCCCGACCTTGGCAAAGACCCTGAAAAACTGGCCGAAATCATTGGCGGTTATGACGGGCTTGCCATTCGTTCAGCCACCAAAGCCACAGCGGATTTGATTGCCAAAGCTGATAATCTGAAGGTAATCGGGCGGGCCGGTATTGGCGTTGATAATGTCGATATTGCCGCCGCCAGCGCCAAGGGTATTGTGGTGATGAACACGCCGTTTGGTAATTCGATCACCACGGCCGAACACGCGATTGCCATGATGTTTGCCGTGGCGCGGCAAATTCCGACTGCCGATGCCAGCACACAGGCCGGCAAATGGGAGAAATCCAAATTCATGGGGTCTGAAATTACCGGCAAAACGCTGGGATTGATTGGTTCTGGCAATATTGGTTCGGTGGTGGCCAGCCGTGCCATTGGCCTTAAGATGAAGGTGATTGCCTATGATCCGTTTTTAAGCGCCGATCGGGCCAAAACCATCGGGGTGACCAAGGTTGAAAACCTTGATGATCTGTTGGCGCGCGCCGATTTTATCACATTACACCTGCCTAAAACCGAAAAAACCGCCAATATTTTGTCAGCTGAAAAAATCGCCAAAATCAAAAAAGGCGCGCGGATTATCAATTGCGCGCGTGGCGGTCTGGTGGATGAACATGCGGTGGCCGAGGCGATAAAATCAGGCGCGCTGGCTGGCGCGGCATTTGATGTTTTTGCGGTTGAACCCGCCAAGGAGAACCCGTTATTCGGCCTGCCAAACGTGGTTTGCACCCCGCATCTGGGCGCGGCCACATCCGAGGCACAAGAAAATGTGGCGCTGCAAGTGGCCGAACAAATGGCGGCATATTTGATGGACGGGGCGATTTCCAATGCCATCAACGCGCCAAGCGTAACCGCCGAGGAAGCGCCTATTCTAAAGCCATGGATCGAGCTTTCGGAAATGCTGGGCGGGTTTGCAGGGCAGGTGACCGAAAGCCCGATCACTGAAATCGAGATTGAATTTGTTGGCGATGTGGCGGATCTTAATCTGAAACCTCTGGTTTCGGCATTAACCGCCAGCTTGTTGATCCCGCTGGTGGGCGAGGGCGGTGTAAATATGGTTTCGGCCCCGATCGTGGCGCGCGAGCGCGGCGTGAAAATCACCGAAATACGGCGCGATAAACAAGGTGCCTTCGGGTCTTATATGCGCCTTACCGTCAAAACCGAAGCCCAGACCCGTTCGGTTGCCGGCACGGTATATGCTGACGGGCGGCCACGGTTTATCCAGATCAAGGGCATCAATATGGACGCCGAACCGCAAAAATTCATGCTTTATACCACCAATGCCGACTTGCCGGGCTATATCGGCGCGCTTGGCACTACATTGGGGGCGCTTGGTGTGAATATCGCGACATTTGCTTTGGGCCGCGAGGTAAAAGACGGCGAAGCGATTGCGCTGGTGGGGGTGGATGCCAAAATTGATGATAAAACATTGGCAACCATTGCCAGCTTGCCGCAGGTAACCCAAGCCAAAGCATTGGCGTTTTAAAAGCAATCCCCCGACATAAGCAAAAGCGAATGCCGGGGGAGACCGCTTAAAACAGCCAGAACCTGAACGCGGCGCCGGAAATTGCCAGCGCGATTGCGGCCAGAATAACCGCCAGCCATATCGGTGCGAATTTTGGTTCTACAAAATCAATGGCGGCTTTGCGGGTGCCTTTGATCATCGGGGTGATCAGGTTGTCTTTCAGCAAAACCTTATAGGCCAGAATTGCGGCGATATGGAAAAGAACCAAGCCAAGCAGGATATTGGCCAATACCTCATGGGCCTCGCCCAGAATGCCCGACATACTGCGGCTGACCGACAAGGCCCAAGGCCCGACAAACCCGTCATCACGAATAAACAGACCGGCAATCACCAATACGGCCATCAACCCCAATATCACCAGCACCGCCAAGGCGCCCAGCGGGTTATGGC
>JALSGU010000165.1 GCA_026982575.1 Paracoccaceae bacterium
GCAACAAGCCTGAATTCATGGGCCTCGGCCAAGCCTGCCGATATAAACCACACAAACGGAATAAGGCTAAGCCAATAAGGCGCTTGCGAGATCAGATCATTGGCGAGAAACGGCAAATATGGCTCCAATGCGGAAAAGGCCACGGTAATCAGCGCAAAAAGCAAGCCAAAGGGCGCCGCAACAAATGCCCCCCAGAATACCGCAGCACGGGTGGCTTTCCAGCCGCCTTTGCCGCCGGCAAGCCGCATGGCAATGCCCAGCAAAACCGAAAACAAATACACCACCGCCGTGCGCGCAAACAGCGCCAGCACCAACCACAGCCCGACATCGGTGGGTAAAAAATCACTGGCATTTTCGGTGGGGGAAACCACTGCTTTTAATGACCAGGAAAGAAAAAATATCAAATCCGACATCAGGATATAAAACAATAACCGCGATTCCGACGGGTTCTCGTTAATCAGCCGACGGGTGGCCTTGCGCATATCAACCCATGAATCCAGCACCCGGCGATACAAGGATGAATGGGACATTTGATAAGTATGAGAGCCAATGGTGAAACTGTCTTCGCGCTCGGATTCCAGCCTGTCGTTCAAAAAATCTTTATTGTCCACAATACCCCCTCAGGTTTCTATAGCAAAACCATTACCCGAAAACCAAACGCAATCACCCCGAAAATAGTAACAATTGAAAGCGAAGTCATCAAAGCACCGTTAAATTTTTCAGCAATGCTAAGGCAGGTTCCCCAGCAATACACAAATAATATACCGATGGCGAGGTTGCTAAGGTTTATGAAATCCGGCGCTGTAATAAACACCCGCAAGCCAACCACAACCAGATAAAGCGGCGCAATCACCAAAGCCGCCCAGAAAAGCGCCAGCCGCGCTTGTTGAAAGCTGCCCGCACCTTTGAATATTTTGGCAATTATATGGGAAACCGATGCGATGATATAAAGCATGATCAGCCCATAGAAAAACGTGGTGACAAAATTTGAACCGATCAGATTGGCAATGGTAATTTCCGCATCGGTTGAATTTTTTGCCACATAAACCAGCCCGGGAATACGCGCCACAAACCCCAGAAATGACGCCAACACCGCGTATAAAAGCAGCTTTTCCTCACGCAGGTCTTGCGCAAGCTGGCGCTGCATGGATGCCCCGAACCCGCGATATGCCCGCAAAATTTCCCCGTAAAGTGTCATTAGCCGTGCCTTTCTGTCCATCCTGCCAGTCGCTTGCGAATTTCATCCGCCAGTGCTTCATTGTCAACTTCTTGGATGGCTTCGTCAAGGAATGCAAGCACAAGAAGATCTTGCGCCTGTTTTTTGGCTATTCCGCGCGACATCAAGTAAAACATCGCGGTTTCGTCCGTGGCACCACAAGTAGACCCGTGCGAGCAAATAACATCATCCGCATAAATCTCCAATTCGGGCTTGGCCAGAAACACCGCGTCGTCATCAATTAACAAGGCTTGGGATATTTGATAGCCATCGGTTTTTTGCGCATCGGCTTTGACCAGAATTTTGCCTTGAAAAACACCGACCGCACCGTTGCGCAGCACCTTTTTGAACACCTGACGGCTTTCGCAATTTACCGCATCATGGGTTACAAAAATGGTGTCATCATGGTGGAAATCCCCATCGCCAACACAGGCCCCCGCCACGGTGGCCTTGGCGTTATCACCGGTAAATTCCAGCACCGCCTCGTTGCGGGTCATTTTGCCGTTTACCGTCAGGGTAAATGACCGAAACACGCTTTCCTCGCCCAAAACCCCAAACATATGGGTGATGGCTTGGCGTTCATGGTCGCGGCCCTGCGCGCGGATATGGTGGAAATTGGCATTGTCTGCCACATCAATTTCCATCACGGTATTGATACGCGCCGCGCCGGGGCCATTTTCAAACACAGTTAATTCGGCAGCTTTATCAAGCTTGATCACATGATGAATCATAGCCTGCGCCGCATTTTCGCTGCGGATATAGCGAAACGCCACGGGTTTGCTGACCTTGCCGGTGGCGCGCAGCACAAAACCCTGTTCGGCCAATGCCGTATTCAGCGCCGCAAAAGGCCGCGAAACAGGCAGTTGGCCACGGCTTTCCAGCACACCAAAAATATCTTTGGCCCAGTGGATATCGGTGGCCATCGCATCTGCAAGTGTCTGGATTTCAAGGTTTTCACCCGAAAGATCATCCGAAAGATCGGGCTGGTAAACACCGTCTTTGAACACAATCAGCAATTTGTCAAAACTGTCAAATACCGGGGATTCATCCGTAACCAGTTGGGCCGCAACAGGGTTTTCTGACAGCAATGTTGCGGGGTTGGTGAATTTCCAATATTCATCACGGCGCATGGGCGCGCCGGATTTATTCAGGGTCGCCATGGCATTTTTGCGTGCCTCATTACCCCAGCCCGAAACCGGTTTCGGGGCAAACCC
>JALSGU010000166.1 GCA_026982575.1 Paracoccaceae bacterium
TTGGTCATCAAGCCAAAATCCTGCACACCTTTTTGGTAAATCCATTGCCAAAGCTGGCTAACGCGCATTTTGGCCTGTTTTTCCGCTATACCGACCTCGATCAGTTTTTGGCGCAAGGCATCGCGGGTCAGCCCCAGCAGGTTTTGTTTAACCGACAGGTCCGGCCCGCGGGGCACGGTTTTGAAATCAGGGGCGATCGGCGCGTCAGACATGGGGGATTCCTAATGATAAAGCCCGCCAAAGGGCGAGCTTGGGTGCTATATAACAGGTGCAATGGCTATTTTCCAGCCCATGCCTAATCAATCAACAAGGCCAGCATTTCTTTGGCGTTTGGCTGCGCGCTAACATGGATATTGCCGATATTTTTCACAGGCTCCGCCGTGGCCTTGCTGATACAATAGAACACCGGCGCGGGCCAGTTATCTTGCCAGACATCCGCCAGCAGCTGCGCCGAACGCGGTGAAAACAACGCCACCGCATCAATGCCGTTTGCCAGTATATTTTGGGTTTTGACGTTCAGCGGCAGCGCCACCTGTTCATAGATGGCAATGCTTGCAGCATTTATCGGCAATTCAGCCGCTTTGTGCAGCCCGTGAATATGCAACGGGTTTTGCAGATTTGCATTATTTACCAGTGCTGCCAATGATTGCGAATTGCCCTTGGCGCCTTGCGCATCCATGCCCAAAGCCGCCGCCGCATTTGCCGTGGCAGGGCCAACACAATAGGCCGGAATATCGCGCACATCCCACCGCCGGGCAAAGCTTTTGACGCCGTTGACAGATGTAAAAACCAGCGCATCAACACCGGATAAATCAATTTCTGCCAATAGATCCCGCATTTCCTGCATCGGGGCGATATGGCATTGAAAATCGGTATTTTGCTGCACCAATTCAGCAAACCCTTCGGCTTGCGCGCGCGCACGGGTCAGCAAAAGGGTTCTAGGCAAAAAACCCCTCCCCGCCCTTGGCGCGCAGTTCAATACCCGCATCAGCACCGGTTTTTACAGCATCGGCAATCGCCCCGCGCCATTCGCCCTTGAAAACCTGTGATCCGTCAGGGCGGATGATTTCACCGCGAAATATAATTTCATCCCCTTCAACAATCGCCAAACCGCCAATCGGCGTGCGGCAAGACCCGTCAAGTTCCGCCAGAAAAGCCCGCTCAACGCTGGTGCGAAGCAGGGTCTCCGCGTGATGAATCGGGGCCAGCATTTTACTAACCTCAACATCATCGCGCCGCTGTTCAATGGCAATGGCGCCTTGGGCCACGGCGGGCAGCATCACATCGGTTTCAATTGGATTGGCAATGTCAAAATTGCCCAGCCGTTGCAGGCCCGCACAGGCCAGAAATGTGGCCTCGGCCAGGCCCGCATCCAGTTTTTTCAACCGTGTTTGCACATTGCCGCGAAATTCCACCAAACGCAGATCTGGCCGCATGGTCAGCAATTGCGCACGCCGCCGCAAACTGGATGTGCCCACAACCGCGCCTTGGGGCAGCGCGTCAATGCTGTTATATTTGCGGCTGATAAACGCATCGCGCACGTCTTCGCGGGGTAAACAGGTGTTGATCACCAGATCATCGGGCAATTTTGTGGCCACGTCCTTAAAGGAATGCACCGCGATATCAATGCGGCCATCCAGCAGGGCTTCTTGGATTTCTTTGGTAAACAGGCCTTTGCCGCCGATTTCCGACAGGGGCCGGTCTTGCACCGCATCACCGGTGGTTTGAATAACCGTGATTGCAAAAGCGGATTCTGGCAGATCATGGGCCGCCATCAGACGGCTGCGGGTTTCTACCGCTTGTTTCAGCGCCAGCGGTGATCCGCGAGTGCCGATTTTAAGGGGCGTGTCGATGTTATATTGCTTGCTCATGCGCAGGGTGATACCCCATTTGCCATGGAACAAACAATCACAATTCTGGGCATAGAAAGCAGCTGCGACGATACGGCGGCAGCGGTGGTGCGCTCGGACCGCCGCATTTTGTCAAATGTGATTATGGGTCAGGATGACCTGCATGCCGGTTTTGGCGGCGTGGTCCCCGAAATCGCCGCCCGCGCCCATGCAGAGCGGCTGGATATTTGCGCCAAAGCCGCGCTAAAAGATGCGGGCATCGGGCTGGCGGATATTGACGCGATTGCAGTAACCGCAGGGCCGGGGTTGATCGGCGGCGTAATGTCGGGCGTGATGTTTGCCAAAGGTCTGGCGGTTGGCACAAAAAAACCCGTCATCGGTATTAACCATCTGGCGGGCCATGCGTTGACGCCACGCCTGACCGATGGCTTGAAATTTCCATATCTGATGCTTTTGGTATCGGGGGGCCATTGCCAGTTTCTGGCCGTAGAGGCGGTTGATAAATACCACCGGCTGGGCGGCACAATTGATGATGCCCCCGGCGAAGCATTTGACAAAACCGCGCGTATTCT
>JALSGU010000167.1 GCA_026982575.1 Paracoccaceae bacterium
TGATGCTTTTGGTATCGGGGGGCCATTGCCAGTTTCTGGCCGTAGAGGCGGTTGATAAATACCACCGGCTGGGCGGCACAATTGATGATGCCCCCGGCGAAGCATTTGACAAAACCGCGCGTATTCTTGGCTTTGGATACCCCGGCGGGCCACTTGTTGAATCCGAGGCCACGCGCGGAGACCCAAAACGGTTCAAATTCCCACGCCCGTTACTGGACCGCCCGGGCTGTGATATGTCTTTTTCGGGGTTAAAAACCGCGCTGCGCCGCGCAACCGAGGCAGTTGTGTCGGAAAAAGGCGGCTTGGCAAAACAGGACCGCGCCGATTTATGTGCCGGATTTCAAGCGGCGGTGTCGGATGTTCTGGCAGAAAAATCTCGCCGTGCCATGGCTGAATTTTCGACGCGGTTCGGCATAACGGATTTTGCCGTGGCAGGCGGGGTTGCGGCCAATAAAACCATTGGTGCGGCACTTAGGGAGACTGCACAAAGCGCTGATTTTGGCTTTACCGCACCGCCCTTAAAGCTTTGCACCGATAATGCGGCAATGATTGCTTGGGCAGGGGTGGAGCGGTTTCAGGTCGGTGATTTTGATGATTTGACGCTGGCTGCGCGGCCACGCTGGCCGCTGGACAGTGCTGCAAAACCGATGTTGGGTTCGGGCAAGAAAGGCGCAAAAGCATGAGCATCGGGGTAATAGGCGCAGGCGCATTTGGCAGCTCTTTGGCGGTGGCTTTTGCGCGGGCTGGCAGGGATGTGTTGCTTTGGTCGCGCAGGGATGCGGCAAAAATGCAGGCGGCGCGCGGCAATGTTGAATATCTGCCAGAAATCACCTTTCCGGAATCGCTTTTGGTGACGGATAATCTGGCTGATTTGCAGAAATGCAAAGCAAACCTGCTGGTCATTCCCGCGCAGCAAACCGAGCGTTTTTTGAAAGAAAACCGGCTGTCAAATGCGCCGCTGATTCTTTGTGCCAAGGGCATAGATCTGCAAAGCGGCGCGCTGCAAACCCGGATTGCGGCGCAATATTCAAGTGCCACATTGGCGGTTCTTACCGGCCCGAGCTTTGCCAATGATATTGCGCGGGGCCTGCCAACCGCGCTTACGCTGGCTTGCGGTGATGGTGAAAAGGGGCTGTTTTTGCAACAGCTTTTATCAACGCCGCGCTTGCGGATTTACCTGTCGGATGATCCGCTGGGGGCGCAAATTGGCGGCGCCTTAAAAAACGTGATCGCGCTGGCTTGTGGCATGACCATTGGCGCGGGGCTGGGTGAAAGTGCGCGCGCCGCGGTGCTGACACGCGGATTTGCCGAAATGCAACGGGTTGGCGTGGCGATGGGCGCCAAGCCTGAAACCTTGCAGGGCCTGTCGGGGCTGGGCGATTTAACCCTGACCTGTGGCAGCGCAAAATCACGTAATTTTGCCATGGGGCTGGCGATTGGGCAGGGGGATTTGCCCGATGCAAACATCACAGTGGAAGGCGTGGCAACCGCCAAAGCCGTGGCAAAATCTGTTGACGTTGACACCCCGATTGCCGATGCTGTCAGTGCCATTATTGACCAGAAAATCAGCCTGAGTGATGCGATGGAAGCATTGCTTTCCCGCCCCTTGAAACAGGAGTAACCCTTATGAACTATTGGCTTTTCAAATCCGAACCCCATGCCTGGGGCTGGGATGACCAGGTCGCCAAAGGCGATATCGGCGAGGAATGGGACGGGGTGCGCAACTATCAGGCCCGCAATAACATGCGGCTGATGGCGCTGGGCGATCTGGCGTTTTTCTATCATTCCATAAAAGAAAAACGCATTGTTGGCGTGGTGGAAATTTGCGCATTGGCCCACCCTGACAGCACCACCGATGATGAACGCTGGGAATGCGTCGATATCAAAGCCGTGGGGCCATTTCCAAAACCGGTTACGCTGGACGATTGCAAGGCGGATGAACGGCTGAAAGACATGGTTCTGGTCAATAACACACGCCTGTCGGTGCAGCCGGTTAGCGCGCAGGAGTGGCGGATTGTGTGCGAATTGGGCGGATATGTGGTAAAATAAAATTCCGCATTAAGCTGCCTTTATCAAAAAAAGGCTTAAATAGCGGGATTTGCTTCGGTATTGGCCGATGCCACCGGCAAAGACCCGACACAGTTTATTATCAGTGCAACTATGGTGATTATCGTTGCGGGTATGATGCGGCACATGCTTGCATAGGGGGTTATACCATGGCTGGCTGTGGTTTTACCGGGCTTATTACTGGCAGCATGACCATATAAGTTTCGGGGGGGCGTTTCGCGAAAAAGCCCCCCCGACCCACCAACGCAATGCGCAAATGCATTGCGCCTCGCCCATTCTGCGGCCAAGAATTTGTCAATGTTTTGAATGAAAGCAGGGCTTTGCCCCGACAAGGGGCTTCT
>JALSGU010000168.1 GCA_026982575.1 Paracoccaceae bacterium
GTCTCGCTCGGCGTCAGTATACCATGGGTAGGCAAAAACCTCCGCAAGCAGCGTTTCTATCCGATTCCGACCCTCGATAAGTGACGGAAATTCAAGGTGGTCGTTTCGTTTGAAACGGCATCATCTGCCAGGTCAAGGTCCGCAAAATCGCGCATGGAAAGTAGGGTTTAATGGGTTCCAAGCTGTGTTTCTGAAAGCCAATAGTAGTCCGAGATAGGCCGCTCCTCCTACACCAGTTGAACCAGAAATAACGTCCTTTGGGAATCTCAAATATTAATAGGTTCGGACTCTGGTTGCCCACATCCGAACCCTCACCTGCAGAATCGTAGGGCCTTGATATCATATATTAGGTTTTGAAACAGACACTTAGTCCCGCACCACAAAAACCGATTGGCGGGCATGGCGCACAATGCGCGCCGCATTCGGACCAAGCAGAAAGTCGCTATCCTCGGGGCGATGGGATGCCAGCACAATCAGATCAGCACCCAGCTTGTCAGCGGATTTGTTGATTTCTTTATAAATCGATCCGTGGCGCACATAACAGGTGGCGTTTACATCCTTTGGCACATGGTTTCGCGCGATGGCTTTTAATTCATATTCGGCGTGCTCCATGGCCTTTTGGGCATAATCTTTGGGGAAAAATGACCCGACAACAGCCATGCCAAAATCAGGAACCACCGTAAATAAAAACAGCTTTGCACTGTTTTCCTTGGCCATTTGAATGGCCTTTGGCAAGGCGGTTTTCCACGAGCTTTCCTGGTTGATGTCGATCGGGACTAGAATTTTTTTATACATTTTTTTCCTCCGGTTGTTCCGCCAATCTCTGTTGATTTGGCCGATAATATTTATTTTATAAATGCAGCATACAGGTTTAAACTTTAAAATATAGCCGAGGATTTTTTAGCTGTGGTTCCAGTTGTTTGGGTCTTTGGTATCCAGGTGCTGAATGGGCACGGTTTGCGTTGCAGCTGATTGCCTGTTGCAAATGACAATTCGGGCACGCACGAGATTCCGGAACATCTTCCGGCTCTGTGCCGTGGGTCGGTGTCAGTGACATCGAACCCGATCACATGGGCGATGAAATTCACCCCGAGACGTTCCAGCTCGGCGCCGGTTTCGCAGGTATTGCCCCCGCAGGTTTCGCGACCATCGGACAGCAATATCACCGTGGCCGCATTTTCCGTGAAACGCAGCTCTTGGGCGGCCAGTCGCACCGCATCGGAAAGCGGGCTTTACCGCGCGGGGTCAGCCCTTGCACCAATGCGCCCAAACGCGCGGTGCTACCCTGTTCGGGCTGTGAAATCAGCTCTATGCCGCCGCAATCACCCTTGCGGCTGTGGCCATAGGCAATCAGCCCGACATTCAAAATTGCCATGTTTACATAATTTTTGCATTTCCAGTTCCTTTGGGGTTCGTGACGATAGCATTGAAAATGCTTTGCTGCCATGCACGCGGCATCTTGAACTTTGCCCGAGCACCCAGTATGTGATGCAAACGTGGTTCAAAAACCACACCGAACAGGAGAATACCCATGGCAAAGGCCAATCCATTTCAGTTTATCCAACAGGTTCGCGCCGAGGTGTCAAAGGTTGTTTGGCCCACGCGCCGCGAAACGCTTTTGACCACCGCCATGGTTCTTGTCATGGCAATTCTTGCCGCGATCTTTTTCTTTCTGGTCGATCTGGTTATCCGGTTCGGACTGGAGACATTGCTGACCGCTGCCTCTTGATTCCAATCGGTTCCGGTTGTATAGGCAACGCTTCCACCTATGAACTGCGCGCTTCGATTCGTTAGCGCGTTTTTGTTTGCTTGGGAAAGCCGGGTTAACCCCCTGTAAAATAACGTAAAATGACGATAACGTCAATAAATTTGAGGTCACGGGCATAATGGCGATACGCTGGTATTCAGTAAGCGTTCTTTCGAATTTCGAAAAGAAAGTTGAAGAAGCGATCCATGAGGCCGTGCGCCAGCAAGGGCTGGAGGACGAAATCAAGCAGGTTTTGGTCCCCACCGAAGAAGTGCTGGAAATGCGCCGTGGCAAAAAAGTCACCCGCGAACGCCGCTTTATGCCGGGCTATGTTCTGGTGCAAATGGAACTAACCGACCGCGCCTATCATGCGATCAACAGCATCAACCGCGTCACTGGTTTCTTGGGCGCGCAAAACACGCCTTCCCCGATGCGCGATTCGGAGGTCGCCGCGATTCTCAATCAGGTTGATGAAACCTCTGAGGGTCCGCGTAATCTGATTTTCTTTGATATTGGCGAAACTGTTAATGTAATTGACGGCCCGTTCGAGGGCTTTGGCGGTATGGTCGAAGATGTCGACATGGAAAATGCCCGCTTGAAAGTTACCGTATCTATTTTTGGCCGCGCAACGCCGGTCGAGCTTGAATTTACGCAGGTCTCTAAACAGACCTGAGTATTAACCCCGAGTGTGGGAGGCGAGGGCGCGCACGTCCGGACCAGACCACGCTACCACGATGCCTGATGAATGCGTTCAGATGGCGGTAAACAAAGGAGGCCAACATGGCCAAGAAGATAGCCGGGACGCTAAAGCTGCAAGTCCCCGCCGGTAAGGCAAACCCGTCACCCCCCGTCGGCCCAGCATTGGGTCAACGCGGCATTAACATCATGGAATTCTGTAAGGCGTTCAACGCCAAAACACAGGAGCTAGAGGCCGGCGCACCTTGCCCGACCATTATCACCTATTATGTTGATAAATCCTTTACCATGGATATCAAAACCCCGCCGGCATCCTATATGCTGAAAAAAGCGGCCGGTTTGAAATCCGGAGCCAATAACCCCGCCAAAGAAGTCGTGGGTTCGGTTACATTGAAGCAGGTAAAAGAAATTGCCGAAGCCAAAATGAAAGACCTGAACGCGGTTGATATTGAAGGCGCGATGAAAATCATCATGGGTTCTGCCCGTTCGATGGGTATCGAGGTGAAAGGGTAGTCTTATGGCACATGTAGGAAAACGTTTTACCGCTGCAAAAGCAGCATTTTCGGGCAAGTCCGAAGTATCTGTTGAAGAAGCCGTCGCATTGGTAAAAGCCAACGCCACTGCAAAATTTGACGAAACCGTAGATATCGTATTTGCATTGGGTGTTGACCCGCGCCACGCGGACCAAATGGTTCGCGGTGTTTGCGCCTTGCCAAACGGCACCGGCAAAACCATGCGGGTTGCTGTTTTTGCACGCGATGCAAAAGCCGAAGAAGCCACCAAAGCCGGTGCGGATATCGTTGGTGCCGAAGACCTGATGGAGCAAATCCAGCAGGGCAACCTTGATTTTGACCGTTGCATTGCAACCCCTGACATGATGCCGATCGTTGGCCGTCTGGGCAAAATTCTTGGCCCCCGCAACCTGATGCCAAACCCGCGGGTTGGCACGGTAACCATGGACATCAAGGCCGCTGTTGAAGCTGCCAAGGGTGGCGAAGTGCAGTTCAAGGCTGAAAAAGCCGGTGTTGTGCATGCGGGTATCGGCAAAGCATCTTTTGATGAAAAGGCGCTGGTTGAAAACGTCAAGGCAATGGTGGCGGCAATTCAAAAGGCCCGCCCATCGGGTGCCAAAGGCACATACGTTAAGAAAATCGCGCTTAGCTCCACCATGGGGCCGGGTGTTACGCTTGACATCGCAACTGCGACTGCCGAGTAAAAGATCCCCGTAAGGGGTTAGGCGGGCTGTAACGGCCCGTTTTCGTCCGAGATAGCGGGTGCTGGCAACAGCTTAATTACCTGCTTGAGACGGAAGCAAACAGGATCAATTTTGGGTGCAAGCCCATGGGTGGTTTTGGCTGGTTTCGTAAGGACCGTAAGACGTTGGGGTGCATATTGTGCCCCGATGAATTTGAGCCGGAGGGGGCGACCCTTCCATAAACTTGGAGCAATTCTGTGGATAGAGCCCAAAAAGAAGCAGTGATCGGCGAACTCGATCAAATCTTCACGGACTCTGGCGTGGTTGTGGTAGCACATTACGTCGGTCTTACAGTTGCAGATATGACGGACTTGCGTCTTCGCATGAGCGAAGCTGGCGCAACGGTCCGTGTTGCCAAAAACAGGCTCGCCAAAATTGCCCTGAAGGGAAAGCCTAGCGAAAGCATTGGCGATCTTCTGACGGGTCAGACTGTTCTGGCCTTTTCGGTCGACCCTGTCGCTGCTGCAAAAGTAGCGCAGGCATTTTCCAAGGATAACGACAAGCTTGTTATTCTTGGCGGTGCCATGGGCGATACAGTTCTGGACGTTGCCGGTGTCAAAGCTGTGGCAGCCATGCCGTCGCGCGAAGAGGTTCTTGCCTCTATTGCGGCGTGTCTGGGTTCCCCGGCCAGCAACATTGCCAGCGCAATTGGCGCGCCAGCCAGCAATATCGCGGGTATACTTTCTACCTTAGAGTCGCAGGCGGCATAATATCTCGACTATAGTGACCGGCTGATGCGCAAACGCGATCTAACCGGAATAAATTGAAACTGATAACGGAGAGCATAAAATGGCTGATCTGAAAAAACTTGCGGACGAGATTGTTGGTCTTACCCTTCTCGAAGCTGTAGAACTGAAAAATATCCTTAAAGACGAGCACGGCATTGAGCCAGCTGCTGGTGGCGCTGTTGTTATGGCTGCTGCTGACGGTGGCGGTGCTGCTGCTGAAGAAAAAGACGAATTCGACGTGATTCTGGTTGCCGCTGGTGACAAGAAAATCGGCGTAATCAAAGAAGTCCGCGCCATTACCGGCCTGGGCCTCAAAGAAGCCAAAGCTGTTGTGGACGCAGGCGGCAAAGCCGTTAAAGAAGCCGTTTCCAAAGCCGAAGCTGAAGAAATCAAAGCAAAACTGGAAGCCGCTGGCGCCACCGTTGAGCTGAAGTAATCTGGCGCGGCCTTGGCCGCAGTCATAAAAACAAGGTCGGATCCGTTAAAATAACGGGTCCGGCTGTTTGCGTCTTTCTGGGTGCCCGAATGGACCCCCTGAAAGGTGCAGACATGCCGGAAGCAAAGTGTGGGAGCTTTGCAAGAATTGGCAGGTCTGACCGCAGTGCATTGTTTGGGCGTTCCCAGCCGCCCTTCAAGCGTTGAAAGAGGTAAAAAGAGCATGGCTCAGACATTTTCAGGTCGTAAACGTATTCGCAAATATTACGGTCACATTCGCGAAGTGGCAAAAATGCCGAATCTGATCGAGGTTCAGAAAAGTTCTTATGATCTTTTCCTGAATTCCGGTGATCAGCCGCAGCCGATGGATGATCGCGGCATCAATGCGGTGTTCCATTCGGTATTTCCGATCAAGGATTTTAACGAAACCGCCACCATCGAGTTCGTGAAATATGAACTCGAAAAGCCGAAATACGATGTTGAGGAATGCATGCAGCGCGACATGACCTATAGCGCCCCGCTAAAGGTCACCCTGCGCCTGATCGTGTTTGATGTGGATGAAGACACAGGTGCGCGCACCGTAAAAGACATCAAGGAACAAGACGTGTTCATGGGCGATATGCCCCTGATGACCGATATTGGCACGTTTATTGTCAACGGCACCGAACGGGTGATCGTTTCCCAAATGCACCGTTCCCCCGGAGTTTTCTTTGACCATGACAAAGGCAAAACCCACTCATCCGGCAAATTGCTGTTCACCAGCCGTATTATCCCCTATCGCGGTTCGTGGCTTGATTTTGAATTTGACGCCAAAGACAATGTTTACACCCGTATCGACCGTCGCCGGAAATTGCCGGTAACCACACTGCTTTATGCGCTGGGCATGGATCAGGAAAGCATCATGGATGCTTATTATGACACGGTTGATTTCAAGCTGAACAAAAAGAAAAAAGGCTGGGCAACCAAATTTTTCCCCGACCGTATCAAAGGCATCAAGCCGACGTATGATATTGTCGATGCCAAAACCGGCGAAGTCATTGCCGAAGCAGGCAAAAAGGTTACCCCGCGCACGGTTAAGAAATTGATCGAAGAAGGTTCCGTAAAGGAAATCCTGCTGCCGTTCGAGCTGATCCTTGGCCGTTTCTCGGCGCAAGACATCATCAACGAAGAAACCGGCGAAATCTGGATTGAGGCTGGCGGTGAAATCACCGAGGAGCTGGACAAAGAAGGCAATGTCATTGGTGGCACCCTGAAAACCCTGCTGGATAACGGCGTTACCAAAATCCCGACGCTCGACATCGATAATATCAATGTTGGCCCTTACATGCGTAACACCATGGCGCTGGATAAAAATCTGAACCGCGATACCGCGCTTTTGGATATTTACCGCGTCATGCGCCCCGGCGAGCCACCCACCGTTGAAGCTGCGTCGCAGATGTTTGACACCATGTTCTTTGATTCAGATCGCTTTGATCTGTCCACGGTTGGCCGTGTGAAAATGAACATGCGTCTGCAACTGGATGCGCCCGATACCCAACGCACCCTTCGCAAAGAAGACATTGTTGCGGTGATCAAAGGTTTGGTTGAGCTGCGCGATGGCCGTGGCTCGGTTGATGATATCGACCACCTTGGCAACCGCCGCGTTCGCTCGGTTGGTGAACTGATGGAAAACCAGTATCGCGTTGGCTTGCTGCGTATGGAGCGCGCCATTCGTGAACGCATGTCATCCGTTGAAATTGACGCGGTCATGCCGCAAGACCTGATCAATGCCAAACCGGCAGCGGCTGCGGTGCGTGAATTCTTTGGTTCCTCGCAATTGTCGCAATTCATGGACCAAACCAATCCGCTATCCGAAGTAACCCATAAACGCCGCCTCTCGGCGCTTGGCCCGGGTGGTCTGACCCGTGAACGTGCCGGTTTTGAGGTGCGCGATGTGCATCCAACCCATTATGGCCGCATGTGCCCGATTGAAACCCCCGAGGGGCCGAATATTGGTCTGATCAACAGTCTTGCGTCTTTTGCCAAAGTCAACA